>CAZPHF010000005.1:0-61731 GCA_964586115.1 uncultured Flavobacteriaceae bacterium
TCATTGTTTCATTGTTTCATTGTCTCATTGTCTCATTGTCTCATTATTTCATTGTCTCAATGTCTCCTTGCGTCATCGCATCACTGTATCCTTTAACCATAACCGGAATATAGATCTCGGTTATAAGCTCTGCCGGATTTGGGTTAGTCTCGGGATTGTTGACATATATTTCAAAAGATTCCCCGCTTTCCAGCAATGCATGGTCCTTTAGGTTTGCTGCGTCAAACCTGGCTTTTTCCCATGCTTCCTTAGAATTGTTATAAGCTCCTGTTAATATCGTTTTAAAATAAGTACCTCTTTCCATATATCCGGTTAGTATATCAGAGTCTTGGCTAATGATCCTTTCCGCTATGGGATAGGCCACTGAAAACATGGTCGTACCATTTTCTTGGTCAAATTTGTGATACAAGGTAAAGGGACTACCTGTGAGTCTGATACTATTATTGGTTACAAATTTATCGATGTGCGCCATCATTTCCTGTGTTTTAGCTCCTTTGCTGTTTATTTTACTCGAAGTTGAAACATAGAGATAAAATCCACCACTAAAATCAACCACTCCAACGGAATCAATTGAATATATTTTCAGTTTTTTTTGCAAATTTTCATCAAACAATTCTAGACCACGCTCTTCCATAGGCCCCAATTGCTCTTTCATCCCGGATGTCATAAATCTGGAAAAAAAAGGAAGCTCACCTTTGATACCCCAAGTCACCTTTGTACCGTTCTCCACTTTGTTCAAAATCCAATAAACATCAGATCTCATATCGCCAAAAGGTGTTTCAAAAACAATTTCCTGATCAAGTCTTTCAGGTTTTTGAACCTTTAAAGTTTTCATTCTTCCTCCTCCTTCTATATCTGAGGTCCAGGTATAAGCACCTCCTTCGCCTATAGTGTTATCTGCAAACTGCACTCGAATTGTTGAATCCTGCTCATACCAGGGGCCCCATTCTTTCCAATTTTGATAATCATTCAAGTCATTAAACACCACAAGTGGATCAGCCTTGATCAATCTGGTTTTGGCAACATCATAGCTTCCGTCAAGGGTAGCCAAATAAACAGCACCTATTACAAAAAGGGCCAGCAAAAGGAGAATTATATTTTTTAATATTTTCATTTGGAAGAAGTTTGGTCAAACAATGAATCAAATATAATAATTAAATCTTAATTATTTCAATATGAGCTACTTAATAAGCTATTTTCATTTGGTAAAACCTCTTCTTTTATATAAATTTGAACTGAAACTATCACTAATATTTACTTTATGAAATTCATATATACCTTAGGCCTAATTTTAGCCACTACCTTCCTGTTTTCTTGTCAACCAAAACAAGATGAAACGGTTTCAAAAGAGGTCGTAACAGAGCAAAAAGATTCTTTCGACTATTCATCAGAACAGTTTGCTGATATCAAAATACTAAGGTATCAGATTCCTGGTTTTGAAAACCTCACATTACAACAAAAAAAATATGTCTACTTTCTTGGACAAGCAGGCCTTGCAGGCAGAGACATGATGTATGATCAAAATTACAGGCATAACCTTAAAATCAGAAGGGCGCTGGAAAATATTTATGTAAAATTTGAAGGTGATAAAAATACCGATGATTGGAAACATTTTGAAACCTATCTCAAAAGAGTATGGTTTGCCAATGGAATTCACCATCATTATGCCAACGATAAATTTATTCCCGACTTTTCAAAAGAATACCTGACTAGCCTTATTGAGGCTACCCAGACCAACCTTCAAGGTGAATCACTTGATATTATTTTTAATCAGAAAGACGCTAAAAAAGTAAACCTGAATCCTGAAAAGGGACTTATTAAAGGTTCTGCCATTAATTTTTACGGGCAAAATATCACTGCTGAAGATGTAGATGCCTATTACGCTGCAATGAAAGTCGACAAAGACCAACCGGTTGAAAAAGGATTGAATGCAAAACTGATCAAAGAAAATGGTATTGTAAAAGAAAAAGTATGGAAAAGTGGCGGTATGTACGGAGCGTCCATAGACCAGATCATTTACTGGCTGGGAATGGCTAAGGAAGTAGCCGAAAATGAGGCTCAGGCCAAAGGGCTTGAATTACTGATAGCCTATTATCAAACAGGTGATTTAAAAACCTGGGATGCATACAATATCGTTTGGGCACAGGCCACTGAAGGGGATATAGATTATATCAACGGATTCATAGAAGTGTATAACGACCCCAAAGGATATAAAGGTTCTTACGAATCAGTGGTCCAAATTAAAGATTTTGAAATGTCCCAAAAAATGGCGGCACTTGCCAATAACGCCCAATGGTTCGAAGATAATTCTACCCTCGATCCATCACACAAAAAGAAAAATGTTGTTGGGGTTTCTTATAAAACCGTAAACGTAGCTGCCGAGGCAGGAGATTCATCCCCTTCTACTCCTATTGGGATAAACCTACCGAACAACAACTGGATCAGAGAACAACACGGTTCCAAATCAGTTTCTTTGGGGAATATCATTCATGCTTACGCCAATGCAGGAAGTACCGGTCGCTTGAAAGAATTTGCCTATGACGAGGAAGAAATCAAATGTGAAGAAGAATACGGGCAACTTGCCGATAAGCTCCATACTGCTTTGCATGAGGTAATAGGACATGCCAGTGGAAAATTGAATTCAGGTGTGGGTACTCCTAAAGAAACCATGAAAAATTACGCATCTACCTTAGAAGAAGCGCGAGCTGATTTGGTGGGTCTATACTATTTACCTGATGCAAAATTAGTAGAGATCGGAATTTCTCCAAATGCCAAATCTATTGGAAAAGCCGCATATGACGGATATATCCGAAATGGATTGATGACTCAATTGATCAGATTAAATCTGGGAGATGATATTGAAGAGGCCCATATGAGAAACCGACAATTGGTAGCCGCCTGGGCGATGGAAAAAGGAAGCGCTGATCTAGTGATCGAAAAAGTAATGAAAGATGGGAAAACTTATTTTAAGATCAATGACTACGGAAAATTAAGGGATCTGTTTGGAGCACTTCTTAAGGAAATTCAAAGAATCAAGTCAGAAGGAGATTTTGAAGCTGGTAAGGCACTTGTAGAAACTTATGGTGTAAAGGTAAATCAGGAAATTCACAAGGAAGTCCTTGAAAGAAACAGTCAGTTTAATTCAGCTCCTTATTCAGGATTTATCAATCCGGTACTCATTGCCAAAAAAGATGAAAATGGTGATATAGTTGATATTGTTGTGGAGCAACCTGAAAGTTTTGCGGCCCAAATGTTACAATATGCTGAAGACTTTACTACCTTACCGGATGAAAACTAAGTTATATGCAAATTATAAAAACAAAAGACCGTAATTAGGAATTACGGTCTTTTGTACACATAAAAAGCATATGTGAATCTATGACAGGTGTTATCATAAAATCAACAGGAAGCTGGTATTGGGTAAGGACAGAAAACCATACGCAATTTCAATGCCGTATAAGAGGTAAGTTCAGGACCAAAGGTATTAAAAGTACAAGTCCTTTGACAGTTGGAGACCATGTAGATTTCGAATTGGAATTGAACTCAAATACTGGAATCATTTCCAGAATACATGACAGAAAGAATTATATCGTTAGAAAATCTGTCAATCTATCTAAACAAACCCATATCATTGCGGCGAACATTGATCTGGCTTTCCTTTTAGTAACCCTCGACAATCCACCTACTTTTACTTCTTTTATCGATCGATTTCTGGCAACTGCTGAGGCATACCATATAAGGGCCATTCTTTTATTTAACAAAATCGATATGTATGACCAGGCGCTCAGCGTTCGTAAGAATGAACTTATCAGGATTTATGAGAACATTGGTTACACCTGTCTGGAAATTTCAGCAACTGAAAATATCAATATTAAAAAAGTGAGTGAATTCATGCTGGGAAAAACAAGTATGTTTTCAGGGCATTCGGGGGTAGGAAAATCTACCTTGATCAATGCCATCGATCCAAGTTTACAGTTAAAGACCGCCGAAGTTTCTGTTCAGCACAAACAAGGTCAGCATACCACCACTTTTGCAGAGATGTTTGCACTACCAACAGAACCAGAGAGTTATATTATAGACACCCCGGGTATTAAAGGTTTCGGAGTAGTTGATTTTGCAGACAGTGAAATTGGTGATTATTTTCCGGAAATTTTTGCCTTAAAACCAGGCTGTAAATTCAATAATTGTCTTCATGTTAATGAACCAAAATGCGCCGTCAAACAAGCTCTTGAAGCGGGTGAAATTGCTCCCTCACGCTACAGAAGCTATTTGCAAATCCTTGCAGGTGATGAAGAAAATTACCGAACCAACAGTTACGATTTTTAACATTCATTACATACTTTATGAAAGCTGTAATTCAAAGAGTGAACCATGCCTCAGTGACCGTAGATAATAAATTTATTAGTACTATTGATCAGGGATTACTCATTTTTCTTGGTATCACACATTCAGATAATCAACACGACATTGAATGGCTTTCAAGAAAAATTGCAAACCTAAGAATCTTCAATGATAAACAAAATACAATGAACCTTTCCCTTCTGGATATTGATGGAAATGTGATTGTTGTGAGTCAATTTACCCTTATGGCCAATACTAAAAAAGGGAATCGTCCTTCATATATCAACGCTGCAAATTCTGAAATAGCTGTTCCACTTTATGAGAAATTTATTGTTGAATTAGAATCTGTTCTTGCGAAAAAAGTTGGTACTGGAAAATTCGGAGCTGATATGAAAATAGACCTTCAAAATGACGGGCCTGTCACGATAGTGATAGACACCCATAACAAATGATATCTCTTGTTTTCCAAAAAATAGCTGTACTAATCAGAATTTCTCCTTCTTTGAATAAGAAAATCTACTTTAAAGTATAAGCATATCCCAAAGAGAATACAAGACCCCCTATATGACTTTCACCGAAAACCTTATCCTTTTGGATAGTTTTGGCTCCCCATGAACCTCTGAAACCAGCGTAAATCTCATGTTTATCAGTAATTTTTCTGATAATACCCGTTCCTGCATGAAAACCATAATTATAGGTGTTTAACTCACTGCTTGTACTCGTTTCTGCGTCAAACGATTGAGGAGGAACAGGTACCAAAAGAGGCCCATTTGCTGGTTCAGCAGGATTGAAATTAGGATTAAACACGATCAAAGGATCTTGACCTTCGGCATCTAGGGTAATCAAACTTGTTCCGCTTGTATTCTGAGTGGCACTTACCATAAATCCAATATAAGGTCCGGCCTCTACATACCATCTCCAGGTTTTACCCCAGCCCAACTTTCCTAAAATCGGAATTTCAATATAATTGAGGTCAGATACATTATTAAAATCCGCATACATCGGGTTAGTATCTGTCACTGGGTCCTTTCCTTGAAGGGAAAGCATATAATTCAATTGATCAACAGAGCCAAATGCGCTTAAAGCAGCTGTGGGTATCGGTTGCATTCCTTTTCTTTCGCCTCCTCTTTGTGTGTATAATACTTCCATTTGAAGCGAAAATAACTCAGATACAGGATATTCAACAAATATGCCAATATCAACACCTGAAGTAGATTCATAATCTTCTGTATAAATATTATCAGAATTATCGGTTACCCTTCCTATACTATAGCCAGCTTTTCCACCAATTTTTACTTGAGTCACAGCAACCTGAGTGATTAGAAAAAAAGTTAGTAAAAGAAGTTTGATCGGAGTGTTTGATTTCATAAGAACTTAATTAATTATTTGATTTTGGATTTGATCTAGAACTATTATTCTATTAAAATGCGGAATAAATATAGAAAAATTATGATGAATCCGATTGATTATTGATGGGAAAGTTAAACAACAAACGATATACCTGATTAGCAGTTACAGTCAGTATCACAATTTCCGCCCTTCTTTTTAGATCTGAAAAAAAACTTCTTTAACAAAAATGCCAAGGCTATTAATACTCCTACATAGACGAGAATCTCTTGGATCATAAGTGCTAATTTAACAAAGTAAAGGTAAGAAAAGAAGCTATATAGGCAATCAAACCCATTCCAAAGAGTTGAATCATGGGCCATTTCCAGCTATTAGTTTCTCTTTTAACTATAGCCAATGTGCTGATGCATTGCATAGCAAATGCATAAAATACAAGTAGTGACATCCCAACAGGTATATTGAAGAGTTTTTCGCCTGTTAATTCATTTACTTCTTCCGCCATACGCTGCTTAATTGTTGTATTTTCTTCATCATCATTCCCTACACTATAAATAGTTGCTAAAGTTCCTACAAAGACTTCTCTGGCTGCAAATGAAGAGATCAGAGCAATACCGATCTTCCAATCATAACCCAGGGGTCGGATCGCTGGTTCAATGGCTTTACCCATGACACCAATATAGGAATGCTCCAGTTTATACGAGGCTAATGCTTCATTATAGCCAATGCTCTCGCCTGATTCGATTTCCATGGGAGCCACAAAATTCTCTTCGGCTGTATCAAATGCATCAGGCCCATTTGAAGCAAGAAACCATAGGATAATAGAAATAGCTAGAATAATTTTTCCCGCTCCAAAAACAAAAGCTTTTGTCTTTTCAACTACCGTATAAAAAACATTCTTAATAGAAGGTAACTTATAGTCTGGCATCTCGATAAGAAAGAAACTTTTCCCCTCAACCTTAAGGGTTTTATGCAACAGATATCCCGAAATCATAGCCATAAAAAAACCGAGTAGGTATAAACCCAAAAGGGTCAAACCCTGTAAACTAAAGATCCCTAAAAATCGATCTTGGGGAATAATCAATGCAATGATAATGGCATAAACGGGAAGTCTTGCCGAACAGGTTACAAAAGGCACTACCATAATGGTAATAAGTCGTTCTTTCCAACCACTAATGTTTCTTGCCGCCATTACAGCAGGAATAGCGCAGGCGGTGCCTGATATCAACGGCACAACACTTTTACCACTCATTCCAAATCGACGCATGATTTTATCCATTAAAAACACCACACGACTCATATAGCCTGTTTCTTCAAGAATTGCTACAAAAAGAAATAATATAGCAATTTGAGGGATAAAAATAACGATCCCACCAATACCGGGAATAATTCCCTGACTGATCAAGTCAGTCAATTTACCTGCAGGAAGTGTTTCCTGAGCTAAAGAACTCAACTCAGCAAAAAAAGAATCTATAAAATCCATTGGAACACTTGCCCAATCAAAAATCGATTGAAAAATTAGCATAAGGATGACCGCAAATATGACATAGCCAAAAATCTTATGTGTAAGCACCCTGTCTAATTTGCTTCTCAGATCCCGTGCTTTTGATTTATCTACCTTATAGGTTTTCTTTAAAATTGCATTGATTTGCTGATAGCGATAAATCGTTTCTTTGTGTTGGTATTTTTTAAGTTTCGTACTATCCTTCTTGTACGTATTGATCAAAGCCAATTCCTCTTCGCTTAAATCATGGTATTGTTCCAACTGGGTCACATATAACCAGGCTTTATACAACGAGAGATTAGGGAAGCTTCGTTGCAATTCTTCAAAATAACCTTTATCTATCTTACTTGAAATATGTGCAAGTGCTGTGGTATCCAAGGCCTTATATTCAAGAATCACTTTTTTTAAATCATCGATCCCTAAATTCTTACGGGCACTGATGAGAACTACTTCACTCTTTAATTCAATTTTCAGTTGTTCAAGGTCAATCTCCACACCTTTTTTACTCAACTGATCTGCCATATTTATCGCCAGTATTGTTGGAATTTGAAGGTCCTTTATTTGCGAATATAACAGTAGATTCCTCTTTATATTTTCTATATCAGCTACAACCACGATCACATCAGGAAAATCATCGTGTTCCGTATTGAGCAAGGTTTGTAAAACAATATTCTCATCAATAGTTGTAGGGTTGATGCTGTAGGTTCCGGGGAGATCAACGATTGAAGCATAACATCCTTTAGACAATAGCGCCTTACCTACTTTTTTATCTACAGTGATACCCGGGTAATTGCCAACTTTCTGGTTCAATCCCGTAAGTTGATTGAATAGGGAAGTCTTTCCTGTATTAGGATTACCTACTAAAGCTACTTTTATGGCTTTATGTTCAGGCATGAATTATTCTTTGGTAATCAGAATTTGTGAAGCAGTTTCCGATCTAATGGCGAGAAAACTTCCATTTACACGAATATACAAGGGATCCTTTAAGGGTGCTTTTTGAATCAATTCGACTCTTTCGCCAGGCAAACAACCCATTTCGAGCAGTGATAAAGGAATACTATCAAATGAAATATCCTCTATAATGCCCCTTTCGCCTACCCTTAAACTTGCTATACTAGTATCCAATTTTTATTTAGATTAATTATAAATACTATGCGAAATTACGTAAAAATATTTGTTTAAAACTGATAATTGTCACGAAACGGTAAAATTAAGAAGAGGACTTTTTGAACCTTTATTGATCTTCAGACTTTAGGATTTCAATATCCTTAATGATACGCTCAATTTCATTTGCATCCGTACCATCATAAAATCCTCTGATCTGTTCTTTTTTATCGACTAAAATAAACTGTTCGGTATGTATAAAATCCTGCTCTCCCCCATCTCCTTCATCCAAAACAGCAAAATACGATTTACGTGCCAGTTCATAAATATGTGATTTCTTACCTGTGGTGATCTCCCATTTACCATCAATTGCCTTGTTCTTATCTGCATAGACTCTAAGTACCGAAACACTGTCAATTACTGGTGTAACCGAATGAGAAAGAAACTTCATATCAATGTCATTTTTATAATATTCTTGAAGTTCAGACATATTGATCGCCATGATAGGGCAAATGGTTTGACATCGGGTGAAAAAGAAATCTGCAATATAAATCTTGCCTTCAAAGTCTTTCTTTTTGATCGAGTCACCATTTTGGTTGATCAGATGAAAATCTCCAATGCGATGATTCCTACTTACGTTTTTTACTGCATCATCTACCAATCTCGGATTTACATCTACCGGATTGTACACCGGAAGTGTCGTTTTTGGCTTAACCAGGAAATAAAGAACTGGTACAAAAATGATACTAAAGAAAAAAAGAAATATTAAAGTGGATCTGGACTTTTTGAAAAATTCTAATAAATACATATTTTGTATCTTTGAGCTTCTTGAAAAATTGCTAACAACTTACAAAAGTAATCTTTATGAAGTATTTTTTACTCCATATACTTCTATTATTTTCACTATCGGGACTTGCCCAAGAGCAGACTCTGATTGACCTTGAATACCTCAAGGAGATGGCTGATTCAGAAAGAAAAAATGCCGCTCACAAAATTGCCTATATAGCAAATCCAAATACTGTGGACTACGATGTGGTATATCAACGACTTTTGTGGGAGGTTGATCCTGCGAAGGCTGAGATCAAAGGAGAAGTGACCACCTATTTCAATGCACTGGTTGACATAGAGGAGATCGTTTTTGATTTGGCAGACAATATGAAGGTCTCAGCCGTAAAGCAGCGAGGGGAAATGCTGTCCTTTAGTCAAAATAGTAAGGATGAACTCATTATTAATCTCCCATCCACTCAAAAACTAGGCACTCTCGATTCTCTGAGCGTTATTTACCAAGGTAATCCCGTTAGTTCAGGATTTGGTTCTTTTGAGATCAGTACCCATGGTTCAGGAAATGTTCCCGTGCTATGGACCTTGTCAGAACCTTATGGCGCCAAAGGATGGTGGCCCTGTAAACAGGATCTTATCGACAAAATTGATTCCATCGATGTATTTATCAAACATCCTGAAAAATATAAGGCGGCTTCAAACGGCCTTTTGATTTCCGAAACTTCTAATGCAGGGCAAACGCTCACCCACTGGCGTCATCAATACCCAATTCCGGCTTATTTGATCGCCATTGCTGTTACTAATTATGATGTATACAAGGATGATAACCCCGGGGATCTGGAATTTGACATTGTTAATTATGTATATCCTGAGAATTTGAACACGATAAAAGGTCAAACAGCCATAACACCTGCCATCATGATGTTGTATAATGATCTTTTTGAAATGTACCCTTTTGCAAAAGAAAAATATGGGCATGCACAATTTGGTTGGGGTGGCGGTATGGAACATACCACCATGACTTTTATGGGAGGATGGAGCCGTGGCCTGATCGCCCATGAATTGGCTCACCAGTGGTTTGGTAATAAAATCACTTGTGGTAGCTGGGAAGATATCTGGTTAAACGAAGGATTTGCTACTTATCTCGACGGGCTAGTCTATGAAAACTTTGATGGTGAAGCTGCCTTTTCCCAATGGAGAAAGGCAGTAGTCAATTCCATTACTTCCTCACCTTCAGGTTCAACTTTTGTTACAGATACAACTTCAGTATCGAGAATCTTCGACAGCCGATTAACCTATCGAAAAGGAGCTATGATACTTCATATGCTGAGATACAAGTTAGGAGATGAAGCATTTTTTAAAGGTATTCAAAACTATCTTTCGGATCCTCAACTCGCCTTTGCTTATGCCAAAACCCCAGATCTTCAAAGACATTTAGAAGCCGCTAGTAATGCGTCACTTGATGAATTCTTTAAGGACTGGTTTATCGGTGAAGGATATCCGGAATACGAAGTGATATGGAGTCAGCATCCCTCTGATCGACTCATTCATTTCCGGGTTAGTCAACAGCAGTCTGATCCTTCCGTTTCTTTTTTTGATATGCCTTTACCTATAACTGTTACTGGAACCTTAGGCGAAACGGAAAAATTGCGTCTGGAAGTTTCAGAGGATAATCAGGTATTCAGTATACAACTCGATTTTATAGTTGCTGCTATACAAGTCGACCCAGATAGTCATTTGATTTCTAAGAATAACCGCACTGTTCTAGGGCTTGATGAGGAAAGTCTCCAGAATATTATTTCCATTTTTCCAAACCCTGTAGCCGAAGAATTAACTATCAGTAGCAACGGGGTCCTGGATATCAGAAAGATCAGTATCTACAATATCCTTGGAGAAAAAATACTCGAACAATCAGATCCTGAAAAGCATATTGATCTTCAAAAACTTGAATTTGGCGTTCATTTAGTAGTCATAGATACCGATCAAGGCAGCCTGTATAAGACAATTCTAAAAAAATAGTTTTTTTAACAACTATTTCGGAAGCCTGATTTCTTATTATTGCGCATAAAGTGTACATTTGTCGTCCTTAAAATTTTGAAATTTATCAATGGAAACCTTTATAAAAATTACCCAGTTCTTGTTGAGTTTATCTCTGCTCATCGTTTTACATGAATTGGGGCACTTTATCCCAGCCAAATTGTTTAAAACCAGAGTTGAGAAGTTTTATCTTTTCTTCGATTATAAATTCTCCTTATTTAAAAAGAAAATAGGTGATACAGTTTATGGCATAGGATGGATTCCTTTGGGCGGATATGTAAAGATTTCCGGCATGATCGATGAGAGCATGGACAAAGAGCAAATGGCTCAACCCCCTAAACCATGGGAGTTCAGATCAAAACCAGCCTGGCAACGCCTCATTATAATGCTTGGGGGAGTTACAGTAAATTTTATATTAGGTATCTTCATTTATATCATGATGTTCAATGCCTGGGGAGATGATTATGTGGCTCCTGAAGACGTCAAAGAAGGATTCTATGTATCTGATCTCTTTGAAAATCTCGGCTTCCAGAACGGAGATAAAATTGTAAAAATCAACGGGGAAGTACCGGTCAATGTTCTTGATGTGAATAGGCATCTTTTTTTGAGAGATGTAGCAAACATCGAAGTAAACCATCCTGATGGTAATTCTACGACGATAGACCTACCTGAAGATATAGGGCTTCAAATGTGGCAAACTGGTGATATGGATCCGTTCAGGCCAAGAACTCTTGCGATACTTGACAGTATCGTACCTGGAAGACCGGCTGGTGAAGCCGGACTACAAAAAGGGGATATTGTGATTGCCATGAATGATCAGAAGATCTCTTATTGGGATGAATTCATACATGTTGTCTCAAATAATCCAGAAAGCAAAGAAATTAAAGTGACCATTGATAGGGAAGGAAACACTGAATCGTTTATGATTATTCCTGATCAGGACCAGCAAATAGGAGTTTCCACCAAAGGGTACACTGAAGATGTCATCGTTATTAGTCATAAGAACTACTCCTTTGCTGAAAGTATCGGACCTGGATTTTCAAAAGCCTACTGGACCTTAAAAGATTATATGGGTCAATTCAAATATGTATTTACTCAAAAAGGAGCTACACAACTAGGTGGGTTTATCACCATTGGCAGTATCTTTCCATCAACTTGGGACTGGCGATCTTTCTGGAGTATCACGGCCCTGCTTTCTATTATGCTTGGGTTTATGAATTTATTACCTATTCCTGCCTTAGATGGCGGACATGTGGTCTTTACACTATATGAAATCATCAGTGGAAGAAAGCCTAGTGACAAATTCCTGGAATATGCTCAGGTTACAGGATTTATTATCCTTATTTCACTATTACTTTTTGCGAATGGGAATGATATTTATAAGTGGTTGACGGGGCAGTTTTAGTTATAACTATTACCATAACTTATCTTGATTCATATAAATAAATGATAAAAAAAATCCTCATGCACAGCATGGGGATTTTTTTTATCATTTATATGATCAGGAAAATCAGTCTACAAGAATAATAATTTTATTATCACTCATTTCGATAGTTCCGCTATTGATCTTTAAAACTTTACTCCCGTTATCACCATTTGAAAACTGATTTTCGAAAGCTTCATCAATAGTAAAATTTCCGTTTATCCTAACTTTCCCCTCTTGCAGCAGCGATACTATTGGAGCGTGGTTGTTAAGAATCTGAAACTCACCTACAACTCCAGGTACAGTAACCGTTTCAACTTCGCCCTGAAATATGCTTGCTTCAGGTGTTACAATTTCTAAAAACATAGTTTATGATTTTATACTTCAGCCAACATTTTATCTCCTGCCTCCATGGCTTCTTCAATCGTTCCTCTTAGGTTAAAAGCAGCTTCAGGATACTTATCCAATTCACCGTCCATAATCATATTGAAACCTTTGATGGTATCCTTAATGTCAACCAATGATCCAGGGATACCAGTAAACTGTTCTGCCACGTGGAATGGCTGAGACAAGAATCTTTGAACTCGACGCGCTCTGTGAACGATCAATTTATCTTCCTCACTCAATTCCTCCATACCAAGAATCGCAATGATATCCTGTAATTCTTTATATTTCTGCAAAGTTTCCTTTACTCTTTGAGCTGTATCATAATGTTCATCACCTAAAATCTCTCTACTAAGAATTCTTGAAGTTGAATCCAATGGATCCACCGCAGGATATATTCCCAATTCCGATATTTTTCTTGAAAGTACTGTCGTTGCATCAAGGTGGGCAAATGTTGTTGCCGGTGCAGGATCAGTCAAATCATCCGCAGGCACATATACAGCCTGTACAGATGTAATCGAACCGTTTTTAGTAGATGTAATTCTCTCTTGCATTGAACCCATTTCAGTAGCCAAAGTAGGTTGGTACCCTACTGCTGATGGCATACGTCCTAAAAGGGCTGATACCTCAGAACCAGCTTGGGTAAATCTAAAGATATTATCAATAAAGAATAAAATATCCTTCCCTTGTCCGTCTCCGGCTCCATCTCTAAAGTATTCTGCTATAGTTAATCCCGAAAGGGCCACACGAGCACGCGCTCCTGGAGGCTCATTCATCTGACCGAACACGAAAGTAAGTTTAGAATCTTTTAATCCAGCCATGTCAACCTTATCAAGGTCCCATCCTCCTGCTTCCATTGATTTTTCAAACTCCTTACCATATTGGATAATACCTGATTCAAGCATCTCTCTCAACAAGTCATTTCCTTCACGAGTTCTTTCACCTACTCCTGCAAATACTGATAAACCCCCGTGGCTCTTTGCAATATTGTTAATCAACTCCTGAATCAATACTGTTTTACCTACTCCGGCTCCACCAAACAAACCAATCTTACCACCTTTCGAATAAGGCTCAATAAGATCAATTACTTTGATTCCGGTAAATAAAACCTCAGTCGAAGTTGAAAGGTCTTCAAATCTTGGCGCTGATCTGTGGATTGGTAAACCATTTTTTCCATCTTTTGGAAGTGCCTTCAACCCATCAATTGGATCTCCATTCACATTAAACAGTCTTCCGTAAATTTCTTCTCCAACTGGAACTTTAATAGGATTACCCGTTGATACAACTTCCACTCCTCTGCTTAATCCGTCTGTAGAATCCATTGAGATACATCTTACTACATCCTCTCCAACATGTTGTTCTACTTCAAGAATTAATATGGAACCATCTTGTCTAGTGATTTCCAATGAATCGAAAATTCTTGGAAGTTCATTCTCAGATGAAAATTCAACATCAACTACCGCTCCTAAAATTTGAGAAACTTTACCTGTGATCTTTGCCATTCTTATAAAATATTTATTATTCTTTATGTATTCTGATATTCATCAGATACAATTTTATTGCATTCTTGTTTTGCGGTGCAAAGATATGTTTTTAATACAAAAATTAAACTTTTTTTTTATTATTTTTTTAAAGTCAGAATATACTCAGCCACAGCTATTTTAGCCTCCTGTGACAAGTAATCTTGAGGAGGCATTTCAGGATAATCATCACGAATATTTTTGGGATTATTTATATAATCAACAATGCCTTGAGGCTTGTCTTTATAGATCATTTGAATCACATTTGTAGGCACTCCTATCAATCTAATATTAAAAGCATGACATCCTGAGCAAATTCCAAATGAGGAATTTCTTTGAATAAGCTACATTCCAAAGACCTGGAGATGATCTTTTGACAGGAACAGCATTTGAATTCCCTAAATTAATAATTTTAAAAAAAAAGATCCGTTAACAAACGGATCTTTTATGATTTATGTTTTTCTAACTACCTTAAAACGGGTGAATAAAAGGCCGGGTAATCTCCTATATCGACCAAAGCATTTGCATCTTCAAAATTAGATCCATACGTTTCATCTATAGCTTTCAGAAATTCATTGGCCAGAAAGGCATATCCTCTTGCATTTAAATGAATTCCATCCAATGAAAATGCCCCACCTAAAACGTATTCACCGGTCAAAACAAATCCATTACTTGAAACCCCATTCGTCGATAACTCTTCCAATAGGCCCTTAGCGTCAACAAATCCAAGTCCCTTTTGTATTGCCGCCGCCGCTATAGCAACATTGTAAGCATCAGTAGCCACTTCAACCAAAGCCTGTTCAGCTGCTGTTAGTACCCACTTATCTTCCAAAGGATAGGTAATTCCATTTAAGGCTAGTTGCCCTGCCTGCTCTGGCGGAACGTTTTGTGAAATTAGAAAGGCTGCATATGCTTCGTTCAATGGATTTTCAAGAATGGGTCTTGAAGTCAAAACCAAAAGATCATTTGCTGTAGCTTGTCTTGATTGTCCATACTGATTTCCCAATAAAGTCGCAGTTGGCACATCTAATCCTCCACCGATCAGTACAGCAGTGAGCTTTGCAGCAATATTTGGCATTGAATCATCTATGATGACAACGCCACTTGCTTCTGTTTCCGAGAAAACAACCGAACGTTCAGGAACTTGTAAAAATGCATAAGCCCTATTCAATCGTGCATATAAGGCATTCAAAGTAGGAATTTGAGGTCCGAAAGCAGGATTGGCAGGATCAAGAGGGTCATATGGGACAGTTGTAAAATAGGGAAGGCTTGTTACCGCCGGAATATTTCCAATCACTCCCTTGGCACCATTTGCCGTCATCGCTCCCACAACAGTATTTAAGACCTGTGCAAAGACATTAGGGTCAGTTATGTCGTCTGAACCATAAGTAGTAGGGTCAAAATTTCCTGTTTGATCTACCCCAGTTCCCCCTGAGGTTGCATATCCCAATACATCATTTCCAGCGATCTCTGAAATCACAAAAAATGTGGCATTTTGTGATGCCGCATCTTCAAGAACTGTGATATTGGAGCTTGAGGCCATTCTGACAAAATAAGGATTAGCTTGACCAGTGGCAAGTCCGGCAATATTTCCGTAACCAGGTGCCACAAGGTGAAAACTTTTTGCTAGAGGTACACCCATATTATTAAAGGGCCCTGTTAGAATATTACTAACTTCTGTAGTTGGGATTGCTTCCACGGGGACAGGTCCTACCCCATTAAAATATAATCGGGGACCTGCAATTACATCGCCTCCCAACAATAAACCACCTATATTATCATTTACCAAAGGTTGGATAAATTCTCCACCCCCTGCTAAAGTCATTTGTTGTGCCATGATATTAGGAAATGAATTCTCTTGAGACGCTATGAAAACTGAACCATCTGATACTCCCGATACAAATGAAGCCCCTAAACTTACCATGTTGCTAAAATCAGCTTCTCCTGAAACAACCTCAACAGGTACTTCAATTTCTCTGTCATACTTTCCTTGTTCGCATGACGACAGGGCAATAACCATTAAAAGAGCCCATATATACTTAATTCTTAACATTGTTTTCTTTTTAAATTTGATTATTGATTGAATACCCATGATACGAAAAATTGTGAACCAATAAATGGTGAACCAGGTGCACTTTGGTACTCCTTACCTCCAAGATTAGATCCACCCATTTTAAACATCGATTTGATTTTAGGAACAGAATAATTGATCATAGCATCTCCAACCGTTCTTTGTGGAATAACGGCATTGGCTATGGTTGATTGCCATAAGTATTCATCACTCCATCTCACATTCACATTGAATCCTAAGTTTCCAATAATATTTGGACTACCGACAGAGAATTTAAACTTGTGTTCTGGTGTATTGAAACCAGCTGAAAAATTCGGATCAGATTCCTGGTCAAAATCAAATTTTGCCAGTGTATAACTCACCCCTAGATCCAGCTTCTTCCATACCCTTGTGTTTAAACCAATACTACCGCCATATGATGAGATGTCAGCTTTGGAATTCGTATAAGTTTGAAAATCAGTGACATTTCCACTAATAAGATCAGCTATACCCGTTGCATCCGCAGTTGTTCCATCATTAGGAGTTACTACAAAAGTATTGCTAATAAAGTCTTTGTATTTACTATAATAACCTCCAATATCAACATATAATTTACCAAATATACCTCGATAACCCAAGTCAAAGGACTGAATCCTTTCTGGCTGAACCAATTCTGTCTCAATCGATTCAAGCAAAGCTGGATTGCCAGTAGCTTGAAAGGCTTGCACAGAAGATAAAGAATAAGAGTCACTATAAACTTTTCTACCGGTAAGGTCTGTATTCGGCAAGTCCCTGTCTAAATTTTGAGGAGAAGATCCTACTAAAATAGCACGACTTGCATCAAGGCCTATAAAAAGATCCTGAGTGGTAGGGTACCTAAAACCCGTTTGAAATGAGGTTCTTAAGTTATGATTTCTCGCTTCATCTACAGCAAAGGTAACCGAAGCTCTTGGTGAAAAATTGCCGTCGTAGAATTCATTCTTATCATATCGAATTGAAGCCTGTAGTTTAAGCCTGTCATCCATCAATTTCTTAATGGCCTGAACATAGGCACCATATTCACTATATTTGATGGGACCATCATAATCTGTAAAAATAGTTCCTTGAGAGTTTAAGGAATACTGCCTGTAAGATCCACCGACTTGAAGATCCCATTTATCATCGAGCAATCTGGCAAAATTATAATTTCCTTCTCCAACATACATTTTGGTTTGATCTATAAATTTTGAACCTTGAGTCAGGTCACCATCTGAAGTGATTTGATCAAACAATTCATTGAACAGTGGTGAACCAGGTTTTGGTGTAGTGGTCTCATCTGAATCTGCAAAAATTCTTGCCTGAGCATGAGCCTGATCATTATTAGCGCCTCCAACGGCAGCGGTAAGATAACCTTCAAGATAATCACCAAACCAATCCTGTGCCCCAAACTTAGCTATATTGAGCCCTGTAAAAAGCATGTCATATGAATCTCCCGCGTCTTCAGAAGTCATGTACCCACGTACAAAAAAGTCCTTGTTTCTGATCTCGAGTTTATGCTGTTGTATCAAAAAGTTTTTGATATTGTATCTGTTTGTCCCTTGATATATCGTCGACCCATAGCCACCTCTTGTATTTAAGATGATCTCTAGATCATCACCATTTGGTCTGTAATGAAACGAGGCATCATATTTGATACTTTCCGCATTATAATCAGTAAAAGCCTGTTCAAGATAACCAGTTCTAGAAACATTATCCTTAGGAAGTAAATTACTCTGACCTGGGCCTAAAGCTCCTATTGATTCTGCAAATTTACCGAAAGCATTGAGGTCAGCAAAGCCTGCAGCCTCAAGAGAAAGTTCGTCTCCATAAATATTAATTCCATCATGCGATGGGCTCGATCTGAATGGTAAAACCTCATCAGGCTCACCCACAGCAGTATTTGCGTTTGTATACTCGCCTTGATCATTGGCATACCAATCAGTTCCTTTTAAATACGATACAGTAGCCTTAACAGCGAACTTGTCATTAAATGCATGAGCGTACCTCACTCCAATATCATAGTAGACATTATCTCCAGCTGCCTGCTGTACGGTCAATCCGGTTTTTACATATGAGCTCACCCCCTGGTGATCAAAAGGATTTCTTGTTGTCATAAATAAAATTCCGTTGAATGCATTGGCTCCATACAAGGCTGACGCTGCTCCTGGTATGATCTCAACACTTTGCAGGTCAAGTTCATTCACACCAACTAAATTCCCGATTACGAAGTTTAAAGCAGGAGAGGCAGTATCCATACCATCTACCAATTGTACAAATCTTGTATTCGAAAAGGTTGCAAAACCTCTGGTATTTACAGAGTTAAATGTCAAACTACCTCTGTTTAAATCAATTCCTTTTAAATTTTCCAAGCCATCATAAAAATTGGGCGAAGAATTACTTTTCAATTCCTTTATCCCAATTCGTTCAATAGTCACAGGCGATTCCCTTATACTTTCAGGAGTTCTTGAAGCTGACATTACTACCTCGTCTAGGAAGGTGGCATTTTCTACAAGTGCAATTTCAAGCTCCTCTTTATCTCCGTCAATTTCGATGATCTGTGTTTGATAGCCAACAAATGTAAATTCAATGCTAAAAGGAGTTTCCTCATTCACATTTAAGCTAAAATTACCGTCAAAATCTGTCGAATTTCCAATGGATGTACCCACTAGCCTAATATTTACACCAGGTAAAGGGTCTCCTGTGTTTGAATCTGATACCGTTCCTGTAATAGACGTCTGTCCAAACATTAACGACCCGCAAAATAATGCGAGAACAGTTAAAATCTTGTTCATATAAAATTAATTTGTGTAAGTTAAGAATTTGGAAAATTACAATTTTTTTCGAATCACACTATTTTTTTAACAAAAAAAACAGAAATTATTCAAAATTAGATGCCTTAATTCTCAAATATGGATTATTTGACTCTTATTTTATGCGATGACATCTTATTTCCTCTTTTCACACTGAGTATATAAATACCTCCTGCCACATTCTCCAAATCTATTCTTTCGTCAAAATTATTTGACAGATTCTTGAAATTCTTCTTTACTATTTTTCTCCCAAGAAGGTCATAGACTAAAATTTCAACATCACTGGTTTCTTCTGATCGAAATTTCACATTAAAGGGTCCATCAGACGGGTTCGGAAAAACTGTAAAATCATCAAACACGTAATTATTTACAGCCAAAACTGCTTCGGAGCTACAAATTTCAATACTCCAGGCCTCTAAAAACCCGGAATCGGCTGCTTGGGCATCAACTACTTTTAGTATCCAATTGCCTTGAGCGTTCTCTCCATTGAATACAGAAAATTCCTGAACAGGCTTTATCGATCCGGAGATCCCCGGGCTAAATACATTACAACTTAATGGGTCTCCCGCATCAGAAAGTACAACTTGAATATCTTCGCTAGCATCACATGCATTACTGATTAATTCTATAACTGTTCCTTGGGGACTTTCCAACGTAATACTTAAGTCTCCTAAATAGGGATGGGTAATACCTGGAGTTATAAGACCGTCAAGAGTAGGTTGGTTAATCAAACTTATTTTCAGTTTTTCAACATTTACATTATCGGTCACATTAATCATTGAAGATACACCATTTGGATTATCATCCGGAATGGTAATCGGAGTATCTTCTGAGGTATAACTATTGCAAACTTCATTAAAAGATCCAATTGAAAAACTCTTTAAATTCATTGAAAAGAAAAAATTCCCTACGGCTTCTACTACGATAAAACATTGAGGTACTTTTATGTCAGGCACTGTTATTATGTGACTTCCGTCATTAACTACTCCATTAGCTAGTATCGTTGGAAAAGTTAATCCGCCATCGGTTGATAACAATATATTGACCTGTGACACATTTATATTATTCGCCGTAGTTCCCGCAACATCCCAAGAAATTGTTTCCTGTTCTCCAACAGTCCACTCTAGATCTTCGGTATTTTGAGAAGTTACCATAAAAGGTCCTGCTGCCTCTTCAATAGTTACCTTAAGATCATCAGAAACTACCTGACCTGCCTCAGTATTGTTATCTCTAACAGTTAGCATAAAATTAAGTTCTCTTGCAACAGAGGGCGTAACTTCCCATGTTGACGAAATAACCCCAGTAACCAAAGTCTGTAAATGTGGTAAATATCGAACCGGACTTTCTGAAGGATCATAAGACCGGTAAACTGCCCCTGAGACTGCTGTTTCACTTGGAGGCACAGCCGTTATCTCATTATCCACTTGTTCCCAGCCATAAGTTAAGGGATCTCCATCCGCGTCGCTCCCGGACCCAACGAGTTTAAATGGGGTTCCTTTAGGAATAACAAAATCTGTACCTGCATCTACTGTAGGAACATTCAAATTCAATTTTAAGTCAGAAACAGCGGCACAACTTCCTCCTGTTCCATTGATTATATAATTTCTGATTTCTTCTATGCTTATGATATGAAAATACAAATCACTATTACTTTGCACATTTTGTGAAATACATAAGCCTGCATAGGCCATTAAGGACGAACCACTTCCAGGTTCTACAGCCGTTTCGTCATTTCTGTTAGCCCCACTACAATTACCATCATCTCCATTAAATGAATGGTTGGCTCCAAACTGGTGGCCAATCTCATGGGCTACAAAATCAAAATAGAAATCGTCACCATTTGGAAATGGCGAGCCCGTTACTCCCCTTGCTTTTGCACCATTTATACATACACTTCCCAGGGTCGCCAAACCACCTCCTCCGGTACTCAAAACATGTCCCATATCATAATTGGTTGACCCTATCACAGCATCGCAATTTGATTGGTTCTCTGAGATCATCTCATCCCCGGCAAAATTAGAATAGGGATCAGTATCAGGATCCAAATAAATAATATCCTCATTATTCGAGACCAGCTGCATACTTATCGCCAGGTCATTTTCAAAAACCGCATTGATCCGGGTAAGCGCTGTTGTCATAGCTGCTAGAACAATGGCTTTCTTTTCTGCATCAGGAGCTCCTTCAGCATCCTGATCAGCAATATGGAACTGAGAATATTCTCCTGTACCAGCCAAAGCCAATCTATAGGTTCTTAACTTACCGTCATCAGTATTTTTAAAAGCCAGTCCAGATTTTAATGCTGTCTCAATATTTTCTGTAAAACACTCAAACTTTCGTTCTCCTTCAATATCTTTTCTGTAGTAGGTCCTGTACTTCTTTTTATCCTTTGTAAGCGGTTCAATATAACGCACACCTCCTTTGGTATCCATAATGATCGCATTTAATCCGATCTTATTCAAGCTAAAATAAATTCTTTTAGAACCATCCTTTTCTGAAACACCAACATAAGATTTGTTTTGAGGGAACTTCACAGCAAGTTGGGGGTGCATGACCGGAGATTCCTTGATCAAGAAAGTGATCATTTTTCCGTTTCCATCGGGAAAGTCAATTTTTGTAGCCGATCTACCGGCAAAACTTCCTCTTTTTGGGGCACTCTTTAATTCATTCCTCAAGGAAGTTACTTTCAATTCAAAAGAGTCGAATTTTTTTAGTTTAACCTTATGCTGTAATTCTTCATTACTGATCTCGGATGCGCTGATCCTTGACCATAAATTTGTTTGCTGTGAAAACAAAATACTGGTAAAGAAAAACATCAAAAGTGTTAAAAATCCGGGGTGATTTTTGATCATTGTTATACCTATTATATTGGGAGATTACAAAAATATGAATTTTTTACATAGTAATTTCGCATTATTTGATCTTGAGTTTTCTAAAGGATACTTTTTGCCCTTTCCTTACCTTTAAAATATAGATTCCGCTTTTTAATACATTGGCATTAAAAACTTCCTCAAACTGAATGGAAGACTCATTATAAAATTTTTGGTGGAGTTTTCTGCCTAAAAGATCATGAATAGAAATATCAATCCCACCTGATTCTTCCGAAGAGAAAACCACTGTGAATATACCCTCTGAGGGGTTTGGATAAACTTGAAAATTATCGAGATCATTTTCAGCAACGGCCAATACTGCCTTTGATGTGCATATTGTCATACTCCATGCCTCAAGTATGCCATCATCACCAGGTGACTCATCCGCCACCTTTAGCTTCCATTGACCTTTCGCACTTTCTCCATTTAATTCTGAAAACTCTCCGATTGCCTGGTAATTTCCTACAATGGTGGGTGAAAAAGAAGCGCAATACACCTGTTCGCCGTCATCACTAAATACAGCATCTATATCTTCATCATTATAATCACATGGGTTTTTCAGCAACTCAACAATAGTACCTTCAGGACTTTCAAGGCTCAAGGCTAAATCCTTAATAAAAGAATGCTTTATTTTAACTGAGACCGTGATGCTTTCGATCTCATCATCTCTATCTACTTGACTTGAAGAAATTGCATTATTGGAAGTTCCAAAAATTAGTTCTTTTGGAATATCTTTGGATTCATAAGTTGAACAGATACTTTCAAAAGCACCAATTGAAAATTGATTCGAATTAATCGCAAAAAATGTACTCCCAACAGCTTCAATCATAACAAGACAATGAGGAGCCTGAACCTCTGGGACCCTTATATTCTGCGAACCATTATTACTCACATTGGAGGCCAGGACTGTCGGATAAGTGAATCCGCCATCAGTCGATAAATATATATTAACACGGGTCACATTAATCCCATTCGAATCGGTTCCTGCAACATCCCACTTCACAATTTCTTGAGTTCCCGGAACCCATGCCTCGCCTTCTGCATTTTGAGAGATCACCCTAAAAGGGCCTGCTTGATCAGTAATTGTCAATTTAACATCATCCGAAACTACTTGCCCTCCTTCTATATTATTATCCCTAACAGTAAGTCGAAAATTCAGTTCCCGGGCTACCTGCGGTATAACTTCCCACTTGCTGGAAGAACCTCCATTCCTTAGAGACTTGAGATTAGGAAAATACCTAACTGCTTCTAAAGATGGTATCCTCGATCTATACAATGCACCACTTGTAGCATTTTCACTTGGTGGAACCGCTGTAATCCCAGCATCCATTTGTTCCCAACTATAGGTGATTTGATCCATATCAGCATCACTGCCTTCTCCAGTCAATTTAAAAGGAGTTCCCACAGGTAAGATCAAATCCGGACCAGCAGAGGCCTTTGGAGGATTTTTATTAGTTATGAATACTGACTGGCTTGCACAATTCGCAATCGCACCTTCTCTGATAAAAGAATTGATTTCCTGAAGACTCAATCCGTGAAAATATGGATCACTATTACTTTGAACATTTTGAGAACCACAGTAGCCTGCGTAAGACATAATTGATGAACCACTGCCTGGCTCAACAGCAGTTGCTTCAATTCTTTGTCCTGACTTAGCACAGGCATCTTCAGATCCGTTAAAGGTATGATTTGCTCCCAATTGATGACCAATTTCATGACATACAACATCTAAATAAAAAGTATTTCCAACAGGCTCCAAAGAACCACTAACTCCCTGTGCCTTTATTCCTTCAACACAGGCTGATCTTATTTTTGCAACCCCTCCTGTTGTTGAAAACACATGGCCAATATCATAATTACTCCGACCGATGATCTTGTCAACGGTAGCCTGATTCTGACCTAACATCAGGTCAGGGTTTGAAAGATTATTATCAAATGGATCTTGACCAGGTTCCAAGAAAATCAAAGCATCATTATTTGCTACTAGTTGCAGACTAACAGCTAGATCCCTTTCCAAAAAGGCATTAACCCTGGTTACTGCAGCGGTCAGGGTTCCCATGACAACCGATTTTTTACTTATCTCATCGCCTCCAGTTGCATTTTGATCGTTTAGTTGGAACTGAGAGTATTCCCCGTTTGCTGACAAGGCAAGTCTGTATATTTTCATATGTCCATCGTCTGCACCATTAAAAGCGTTCTTGTAAGAAAATTGATTTGCAGGCACACTTTCTGTAAAGCACTCAAGATCTTTTATACCTTCGAGTGCATTTTGTGAATAAACCTTATAAAAATTCAGGTCTGCACTAATAGGTTCAATCAACGTATGACCTGTTTCCACATCCATAATAATCGCAGAAAGGCCAAGCTCAGTCAAACTAAACCGAATTTTTAAAGATGGATCGGCTACCGAAAACCCGCGAAAGGATCTGTTATTAGGATATTTTTCAGCAAGTAAAGGATGCATCACAGGTGCCTCAGTTATTTCAAAAACAATGAATTCACCCTTTTCATCAGGAAAGGAAATCAGTGCTGAAGATTCCTTTACTCCACTTTTATCAAAGCGAGCAAAATTCAAATCATTTCGCAGGTGCTGAAGATCCAACTCAAACGTTTTATATTTTTTAGGCTGAATCTTTCTTTGATGCGGTGAAATACCTATTTTTGCCCCATCGATGGTAGACCAGATATCGTTTTGTTGGGCACTAAGAAAAGAAGACAGAAACATAAGGCATACTATAAATGCAGCTTTGTAAATTTTTATCATTCTTAGGGTTTAAATAGGGGAAACAAAACTATGAACTTTTTTTAAGGATACCTTTTTTTAATGACAACTAAATCAAAATTAGCAGAATGAGACCATATTTCTATTGCGTGTTTGTGTTTGTACTGTTGTCATGCGCCGCCACGAAAGAACAAGACAAAGATCAAAAGGCAAGTATACCTCCGCCCCATATTAATTGCCCTGAAGACGGTGATTGTAGCTTTGAAATCATGAAAAATTCAATTTTAAAATTGAATTACAGCGATACTGGTCAATTATATCCGGAGGTTGTTGAAGGTGATAAAATAGTTGTTAAATTCCATTATAAGAAAGAGAGCGTTAAGGATGTGATGGACAGCGGCTATTCAGAATATGTTTACCTTGAATTTGATCCAAATGAATCTCAGATAATATTGAAAGATAAAGAACTTCAAAAAGTGAAAATGGTTTTTGGTCGGATTTGCTACTGTAAAGGTGCAATGGGTTACTTCCCTGTTGTAAATGGGAACTTGTTTTTGTTTAACCGAGATGGAAATTTACAACTGAGAACATCATTTAAGGTCAATAAGGTCCCGCAGATCGTTCAACATATAGACGAAAATATCAATTATTAAAATCTGTTAAGTGAGAGTTCACCAATCCATTGAAAATTATGACCATAAAGAAAAGTCATCAGTGCTTACCATTGGTACTTTTGACGGAGTCCATATTGGTCATCAGAAGATTATACAAAGACTGAATCAGATCAAAAACGGAAATGTTGAAAAATCGATGATCCTCACTTTTTATCCTCATCCTAGGAGGGTACTAGATCAAAGTAATGATATCAAGATGCTGACGACAATGGAAGAAAAGATACAGCTCCTGGAAAAATTCGGACTTGACGACCTGATCATAGAACCCTTTACCAAAGAATTTTCAAGACTATCTGCCCTCGATTTCGTAAGAAATATTTTGGTTAATCAGTTACATATTAAACAATTGGTTATCGGATACGACCATCAATTTGGCAAAAATAGAGAAGGGAATTTTGAGCAACTTACTGAATTTGGTGAATTATATGATTTCACTGTAGAAAAGATCTCTGCACAAGAAATTGAAAGTGTATCGGTCAGTTCAACAAAAATCAGAAAAGCCATTGAAAACGGAGATATGTCAACCGCTAATAAATACCTTGGCTACCACTATCTGCTAACAGGTGAGATTATTAAAGGACAAGGCATTGGAAGAAAAATAAATTTTCCGACGGTTAATTTGAGTATTGCTGAAGATTTTAAATTGATTCCTAAAAAAGGGGTTTATATTGTTAGGGCTCATTTCAATGAAGCATCAAACTTTGGCATCATGAATATTGGTTTTAGACCTACCGTTGGGGGTAAGGGGCAAACCATAGAGATACATCTCCTGGATTTTTATGGAGATTTGTATGGAAGTAAGATACAAGTTGAAGTCTTGACGCGATTAAGAGATGAAAAAAAGTTTGAAAGTATAGAAGATCTGGCAGCGCAGATTTCCAGAGATGAAAAATCAGCCAGAAATTGGATTATGAATTTCAAATAAGCTTCCCTTCTTTATCCCGCATTACCTATCTTTGCAAGTCAAAAAAATAGCCTATGTTATCATTACCCTACATCCGTGAAAATAAAGAACTGGTTATCAAAGGGCTTCATGTTCGTAATTTCCAAAATGCTGAAATTCTTGTAGAAAAGGTCATTGAAGTTGACGGCAAAAGACGCTCAGTTCAGACCGAGTTAGATAATATATTATCCGAAAGCAATAAGATATCAAAAGAAATAGGGAAACTATTTCAGTCTGGTGAGGTGCAAAAAGCCAATATCGCCAAAGAGAAAACAGGTCAATTAAAAGAGAAATCTAAAGTGCTGTCTGATACACTAGATGAAGTTGAAACAGAATTGAATGAACTGCTCTATCAAATACCCAATATCCCAAACAAATTGGTTCCCACAGGAAATTCAGAAGAAGATAATGAGGTAGTGTATGAAGAAGGAGAAATCCCTCAACTTCATGATAAAGCTGTTCCTCATTGGGATCTTTGTAAAAAATATGATATTATAGATTTTGAGCTGGGTAATAAAATTACCGGTGCGGGCTTTCCTGTTTACAAGGGAAAAGGAGCTAAACTTCAACGTGCACTTATTGCTTATTTTCTTGACAAAAACACTGAAGCAGGTTATACAGAAATTCAACCGCCATTAATGATCAATGAAGCATCAGGATATGGAACGGGCCAACTACCAGACAAAGAAGGTCAAATGTATCACATTGGCCAAGACAATCTCTATTTGATTCCTACAGCCGAAGTGCCTATAACCAATTTATACAGAGATGTCATCCTTAAAGAAAGTGATTTTCCAGTTTGTAATACTGCTTACACACCCTGCTTTAGAAGGGAGGCTGGGTCATACGGTGCCCATGTAAGAGGTTTAAATCGATTACATCAATTTGACAAGGTAGAAATCGTAAGAGTGGAGCATCCTGACAAGTCTTATGAGGCCCTAGATGAAATGGTACAACATATAAAAGGAATTTTACAGGAATTAAAATTACCCTACAGAATATTGCGCCTCTGCGGAGGGGATTTGGGATTCACTTCAGCGCTGACATATGACTTTGAAGTTTTCTCAACTGCTCAGAACCGATGGCTTGAAATTAGTTCTGTCTCTAATTTCGAGACATTTCAGGCAAATCGATTAAAATTGCGTTTTAAGAATAAAGATGGGAAAAGTCAATTGGCTCACACCTTGAATGGAAGCTCTCTTGCATTACCGAGAGTATTAGCCGGACTTTTAGAGAATTATCAAACCGAAAATGGTATTAAAATACCTGAAGTATTGCAGGCATATACCCAATTTGATATGATCGATTAAAGAGCAATGTTTTTAATAAAAAGACATTGATTAAGCAGCATCGATTAATTTTTTGTAGTGATTCATGATTAATAAATCATTCAAATAATCATTGATCTGACCATTTTTCATATGGTTATTTGCACTTTGCTTAGCTCTTTCGTAGAATGTTTTTACTTCGTTCATAACTATTAGGTTTTTGTTATTGTTGATCTATACTATTAAGACTGATCTTTTTAAATAACGTTACATTTTAGAATTTATTTTATAAAAAATTTAACATTGATCAGAATATCTGATAGAAACATCAAAGTTTTTATTACACTATCAATAATATTAATTTAATTTGCGAATTAGATAATTCCTTGTTTTAAAAGGAAAAACTTATTTTTAACCATTGGTATCATGAGGTTTCTGATTATCATCATATTTGTTTTGTTTTCTCTCTCTGGCATCGCCCAGAGCGCGGAACTAGCTAATTCATATTTTAGAAAAGGAGACTATGAAAAAGCCATCCTTTTATACAAGCCATTACTTGAATCCAATCCTATTCGACAGGATTATTTTAAAGCCCTGTTGACCTGTTATCAGCAAATTGAGTCTTATCAGGAGTCCCAGAATCTTGTTGAAGTACAAATACAAAGATTTCCGGAACAGGTATATCTTTATGTAGAACTTGGCTATAATTATCAGCTTAATGATGACCTGTCCACGGCAAATAAATTCTATGAACAATCACTTGGATATGTCAGGAAAAATCCAAGTTATGCCTTTATGATTGGAAGATCCTTCAGACAGAATCACTTGCTTGACTATGCTTTAGATTCCTATCAGATTGCAAAGCAACTGAATCCTAAATTAAATACCGAGATCAGTGAAGCTCAGATTTATGGAGAAAAAGGTGAACTGGAAAAGATGTTTGGACTGTATCTTGATTTAGTCGATAAAAATGAAAACTACTTTTCTACTGTTCAACGCTATGTAGCCAGTTTCATAACCGAAGATAGAACCGATCCCAACAATGAACTTTTTAGAAAACTTTTATTAAAAAGAGCACAGTCAAACCCTAAAGATGCATGGAATATTCTTCTGAGTTGGTTATTTATGCAGCAACAAGACTATAAAAAAGCACTTACTCAGGAAAAATCACTATTTCGGAGAAAACAAGGTAATCTTGACAGGGTTGCAGAAATAGGATATCTTTCTTTTAAGAATAAGGATTATACGACTGCTAAAGAGGCCTTTGAATTCGTGGTATCGAATAGTAAAAACCTAATTGTAGATGATCAGTCTGCTCTACTTGCTGAAATTTATTTATTGAAAATTGAGAATATATCTCTCAAGAAAGGTGATGACAGGACTAGAATTGAAGAAAAATTTAAAGAACTACTTCTTCAATACGGTCAAAATGATGAAACAATGGAACTTCATCTGGCCTATGCTAACTTTTTAACTTTTGACCAGGAACAGCCCGAAAAAGCGATTAGTCACCTTGAAAAAATTCTTCCAAATGCATCATCACAGTTTGGTAAAGGGTTGATTCAAATGAAAATTGCTGATATTTTAGTGTTTTCTGATCAGTTTAATCAGGCACTGATCATGTATACCCAGATTCAGTATGATTTAAAAAATAGTGAATTGGCACAAGAGGCACGATTTAAGGTGGCACGCACCTCTTATTTTAAAGGAGATTTCGCATGGGCACAGAATCAGTTGAAAGTATTAAAATCTTCTACATCCCAACTAATTGCAAATGATGCCCTTGAGCTTAGCTTAAAAATAGGAAATAACATTGACAAAGACAGTATAAATGAAGGGCTGAAAATTTATGCAAGGGCTGAATTACTAGGCTTTCAACAAAAGTATCAGCAAGCGATTGACACCTTGTCTTTTGTGCTAAAACAATTCAAGGGTCAGCAAATAGAAGATGATGCACTGTACACTCAGGCCTTATTTTATGAACAATTGGTCAGCTATTCATCAGCTGAAGCCAATTTACTTAGTATCCTTGATTTTCATCCGGATAGTTTGTTATATGACGATAGTATTTTCAGGCTGGGAATGTTGTATCGCGATCATCTGGCGGATCCTGATAAAGCAAAAAACATGTTTGAGCGCATCATATTTGAGTATCCCTCAAGTATCTATCTTGTTGACGCAAGGGCAGCGTTTAGAGAATTGAGAGGAGATGATATCTAGGATGTAAAAGCAGCTCATCACTTTTCCTTAAACCAATTTATTATTAATTGAATAAGCCTATCTTTAAACTCAAATTAATAGCATGTATATCTATAACGTAACCATAAATGTTGACGAAAGTATTCATGACCAATGGATTAATTGGATGCAGGACATTCATATTCCCGAAGTTTTGGCTACCGGTAAATTTATGAAGGCACTCATGAGCGAAGTTCTTGTCAAAGAAGATTTAGGAGGCATAACTTATTCGATTCAATATACCTGTTCCTCCAAGGAACTTTTACTGAGCTATTACCAAGAGGATGCCCCGGTTCTAAGTGAAAGGATACATAAAAAATTCGGCAATAAGTTTGGGGTTTTTAGAACAGAAATGAAAATCGTTAAAGAGTTTTTTAACTAGTATTCCAATATATTCATGACCGTAAGAGCCAAAAAACATCTGGGACAACATTTTCTGAAAGACGAGTCTATCGCCTCTAAAATAGCCGATAGTTTGTCAATGGAAGGCTACCAAAATGTACTTGAAATAGGACCTGGAATGGGTGTATTGACCAAGTACCTTTTAAAAAAAGACAAGACCATTTGGGTAGTTGAAATCGATACTGAATCTATAGATTATTTAAAAAGCCATTATTTACAATTGTCTGACAGAATCATTAATACGGACTTTTTAAAAATGGATCTTAAAACTTATTTCAAAGACGCTCCTTTGGCTATTATTGGAAATTTTCCTTATAATATTTCTTCTCAGATTGTTTTTAAAGCCATTGAATATCGAGATCAGATACCAGAATTTAGCGGAATGTTTCAGAAAGAGGTCGCCCAGAGAATTACTGCTGATCCAGGAAGTAAAATCTACGGTATCCTTTCCGTTTTAACCCAGGCATTTTATGAAGCAGAGTACCTTTTCACTGTTCCTCCATCTGTATTTAATCCTCCTCCTAGAGTCGATTCAGGTGTTCTCAGACTTGTGAGAAAAAAAGATTATTCATTACCCGTAGATACCTCATATTTCTTCAGAGTTGTTAAAACTGCTTTTAATCAAAGGCGAAAAACCCTTCGCAACAGTTTAAAATCATTCCAGATTTCGGATAAATTAAAGGAAGATGCTATATTTGCGCTGCGACCTGAACAACTAACCGTTCAACAATTTATTGAATTAACAAAAAGCCTGGCTGAAGATGGCAACCGAGATCACTAAAAATTTCCTGGAGAAAATTGAATTACTCATTTCAGCAAGTGATAATGAGGCTTTATTGATATTGCTCTCTGAAGAACATCCTGCAGATATCGCAGAAATTATCGATGAGCTCGGACTTGACGATGCTACCTACCTCTTTAAACTTTTGGATAGTGAACTTTCGGCTGAGGCCTTGATGGAGATCAATGAGGATGATAGGGAGAAAATACTAAAAAATCTATCCGCGGAAGAAATTGCCGACGAAATAGATGAACTGGATACTGATGATGCTGCAGATATCATCTCTGAATTACCTAAGGAAAGAGTTACCGAAGTTATTTCAGAACTTGAAGATGACGAACATGCCAAAGACATCGTTGATCTTTTGCGTTATGAAGAGGGAACTGCGGGAAGTCTGATGGCTAAGGAGTTGATCAAGGTCAAAGAGACATGGATGGTACCTACCTGTGTGAGAAAAATGAGGTCTCAGGCCCAGGAAGTGAGAAGGGTACATTCCATATATGTAGTTGATCAGGAAAATCATCTTATAGGAAGATTATCACTCAAAGACCTGCTTGTGGCATCTGCAAAAGATAAAATTGCCAATATCTATATCCCAAAAGTAGATTCTGTTCACTTTAATGATAAAGGAGAAGATGTGGCCAGGCTGATGCAAAAATATGACCTGGAAGCGATTCCAGTTGTAGATGATGACAATATACTTATTGGAAGAATCACCATTGATGATATTGTAGACCTCATTAAGGAAGAGGCAGAAAAAGATTATCAAATGGCGGCCGGTATTACGGAAGACATCGATGCAGATGATAGCATACTGAGTAAAACTAAAGCCAGACTCCCCTGGTTGATCCTGGGTTTGGTAGGAGGACTTGCTGCTGCTTCTATTATGGGTGGTTTTGAAGATGCCCTGACCAAATTTCCTGAATTGTTTTATTTTACTCCTTTGATCGCGGCAATGGCTGGAAATGTGGGGGTTCAGTCCTCAGCAATTATCGTACAAGGATTGGCAAATGATAATATCAGAGGCAGTATGATGAACCGAATGGTCAAAGAAATTGGACTGAGCATAGTCAATGGCGTTATACTAGCAGCCCTGATTTTTGTTTTTGGATTTTTCCTCGACTATAATCCCAATATTAGTATTACCATATCGATCTCCCTGATCATGGTAATTATTCTCGCCTCGCTAATTGGTACTTTTGTTCCCTTGATCCTTGATAAAAACGGGATTGATCCGGCAGTAGCCACAGGCCCTTTTATTACAACAAGTAATGATATTTTCGGGATCTTTATTTTCTTTTACATCGCTAAACTTATTCTTGGCTTTTAACCTTTAAATTCAAGCCATTCTTTAGCACCTAAATTATTTATTTTAGCATTTTTCCTAAGCAATTTTCCGTAATTTTGCCTTTCATCAAAAGAACGTATGTCGGAAATTAAAAAATCACTCAATTTTTTAGAACAAATCATTGAGGAAGACCTTGCAAAAGGTATGGAAAGGTCAGCATTAAAATTCAGGTTCCCGCCAGAACCCAATGGATATTTACACATAGGACACGCTGCTTCGATCTGTCTTAACTTTGGATTGGGTCTCAAATATGACGCTCCGGTCAATCTTCGTTTTGACGATACAAATCCTGAAAAGGAAGAACAGGAATATGTAGATGCCATAAAAAAAGACATAGAATGGCTTGGCTTTAAATGGGCAGATGTTTTATTTTCATCTGACTATTTCCAACAATTATACAATTGGGCGGTCATCATGATCAAACAAGGGAATGCCTATGTTGATGACCAGACATCTCATCAAATTGCCGAACAAAAAGGAACACCGACCCAAGAAGGCACAAATAGCCCTTTTAGAGACAGGTCTGTTGATGAAAACCTGGCCTTATTTGAAAAAATGAAAAATGGTGAATTTGAGGAAGGAACTCATGTGTTGCGAGCCAAGATAGATATGTCATCTCCCAATATGCTTATGCGTGATCCTGTTATGTACAGGATCCTTAAAAGAGCACATCACCGCACAGGTGAAGACTGGAAGATCTATCCTATGTATGACTGGACCCATGGAGAATCAGATTATATTGAGAAGATCTCTCACTCCTTGTGTACCCTAGAATTCAAACATCACCGTGAATTATATGATTGGTTCCTAGATCGGGTTTATGATCAAAATGACCTAAGACCTAAACAAAGAGAATTTGCCAGAAGGAATCTTAGCTATACAGTGATGAGCAAAAGAAAATTATTACAGTTGGTAGAGGAAGGGTATGTCAATGGTTGGGATGATCCCAGAATGCCTACAATTTCAGGTTTGAGAAGACGGGGTTATACGGCTAGCTCGATTCGCGATTTTAGTGAGACCGCAGGAATTGCCAAAAGAGAAAATGTAACTGATCTTGCCTTGTTGGAATTTCATATTCGAACAGAGTTAAATAAAATTGCGCCAAGAGTTATGGCCGTGCTCAATCCTGTGAAATTGGTCATTACGAATTACCCTGAAGGTAAGGAAGAAATGCTTACAGCAGAGAATAACCCTGAGGATGAGGATGCTGGGTACCGAACTATTCCTTTTTCAAGAGAGTTATATATTGAAAAGGAGGATTTTAGAGAAGTGGCCAACAAAAAGTTCTTCCGCTTAAAACTCGGAAAAGAAGTAAGACTCAAAAATGCTTATATCATTCAGGCGAACTCAGTGATCAAAGATGAAAATGATGAAGTGATTGAGATCCATTGCACTTATGATCCGGATTCTAAAAGTGGTAGTGGAAGCGAAGCAAGTATGAGAAAGGTAAAGGGTACCATCCATTGGGTTTCCATTCAGCATGCCCTGGAAGCTGAAGTGAGATTGTATGACAGACTCTTTACAGATGAAGCGCCAGATGCTCATAAAGAGAAAGATTTTAAAGAGTTTATCAACCCTAACTCTTTGAATGTGTTAGAAAAAGCCTATGTTGAACCAAGTCTTGCCACTGCATCCGAGGGTGAAAAATTTCAGTTCCAACGACTGGGGTATTTCAACATTGACCCTGATTCTAACAATGAAAAACTTGTTTTTAATCGCACGGTTGCCTTAAGGGATTCCTGGGCCAAAATGGAACAAAAGAAATAATTTAATTTATTGTAAATTGTTCAGCCTTTGAAGACTGTAGAACAAATAAAGCTGCCTATACTAAAGGAGATGGAATTCTTTGAGACAAAATTCAAAGCTTCTATGATCTCCAATGTATCGCTACTCAACAGGATCACGCATTATATTGTAAGGCGAAAAGGAAAACAGATGCGCCCCATGTTTGTTTTTTTAGTGGCCAAAATGGTCTCCAACGGCCAATTCAAGGAGCGTACCTATAGAGGTGCTTCCATTATTGAACTGATCCATACAGCTACCTTGGTGCATGATGATGTGGTAGATGACAGTAACACACGTCGAGGTTTCTTCTCCTTAAATGCTCTGTGGAAAAATAAAATTGCTGTTTTAGTAGGCGACTATCTTTTATCCAAAGGACTCTTGCTATCTATTGACAATGACGATTTCGATATTCTAAAACACATATCCATTGCTGTGAGGGAAATGAGTGAAGGAGAATTGCTTCAAATAGAGAAGGCAAGACAACTGGACATTACAGAAGAGGTGTATTTTGAAATTATCCGTAAAAAAACGGCTACGCTTATTGCAGCCTGCACAGCTATTGGAGCTACTTCTGTTGATGCCCCCAAGGATGAGGTCGAAAGAATGAGAAAATTTGGTGAATTAATTGGAATCTCCTTCCAGATCAAGGATGACCTATTTGACTATTCTGAAGAAAAAATTGGCAAACCTACCGGAATCGATATCAAAGAACAAAAAATGACCCTCCCGCTTATTTATACTTTGAATCATTGCTCTAAAAAAGAACGCCGATGGCTGATCAATTCTGTCAAAAACCATAACAAAAATAAAGTTAGGGTAAAAGAAGTTATTGAATTTGTCAAACTGAATGGAGGAATTGAATATACTGAAACCAAAATGAAAGAGTATCAGGAAGCTGCCATTCTAATTTTAGATACTTATCCAGAGTCACCCTATAAAGAGTCTTTGCTGACCATGGTGAATTATGTAATTGATAGAGAAAAGTAGTCTTAACATTTCATGGCATAACTTTTGAAGTTTAGGAAAGTTATATTCGTTAAAATTTATGAAAAAATACTTTCTTCTTTTCCTTGTAATTCTTTTTATTTCCTGCGACAGTAATTATGATTATGACTTACAGGATCGTCCTAGTTATGGCCTAGATGAAGATGAGGACCCTATTATTGACAATATTAAAGACGACGAAGAGATTCAGGAGAATTTCCAATTTGGAATTGGAGAAGGTGGATTTTGTTATGGATATACAGCGCTACCTGACGCGGATATTTCTGATATTACTTTAGGCACAAACATTCCTATTACATATGATATCTCAAAATATTTACCGGAAGTGAGATCTCAAGGTAAACAAGGTTCCTGTGTAGCATGGGCAACGGGTTATTATCTAAAAAGTTTTCAAGAGAATTACGAAGATTTTGAAAAGGAAATATTGACTATCGACAATGAAATGAGTCCTGCTTATATTTACAACCAGATTAAAGTTACAGACTGTTCTGGTGGCTCTGTTATTCAGGATGCCTTAGACATCATTAATAACCAAGGAATAGTAGACTGGAATCTGATGATTTACAATGAAAATGAATGTAGCACCCAACCTAACGATCTTCAAAAAGACTTGGCAGAATCTAATAAGATTGAAAATTATTTTTATTTTGATCCTGAATTGGTCTTTGAACAGACCAAAGCGTCTTTACTAAATGATCAACCCGTTGTGATCGCAATCACTATCGACAGGAGTTATTTTGGTGCTAGAGATGAAAATGGAGAATTTATTTATAGAAAATTTAAAAGTGCTGACGGTGGACATGCCATGTTAGTCGTTGGTTATGATGATGACAGAAATGCTTTTAAGGTCGTTAACTCCTGGGGTAAAAGCTGGGGAAACCAAGGTTTTGTTTGGATAGACTATAAGGCTTTTCAGGAAGCAGGTGATGTATCATCTGACTTCCCTATTCTATGTGAAGCCTGGATCACAAATGATATAATAGCACCTTAACCTGCTTCACTTTGACACAATTCAAGCAACTCTTCGAGATAGTCTCTTTTATTGCTTAACCTTGGAACCTTATGCTGTCCACCTAGTTTGTTTTTACTTTTTAACCATTGATAAAAAAGACCCTTCGGAGCCTCATGTATTCTTGGCATTCCAATGGTCATATCTAAATATCTTTTGGCTTCATAATCTGAATTCAACGCTTTTAGCGCCTCGTCCAGACTATTTGCAAAAGCTTCTAAATTCTCAGGAGATCTTTTAAATTCTATAATCCATTCATGACCTCCACTATGTTCACCATTCATAAAAATAGGCGCGACGGTGTAATCTATTACGGCCGCATTAAATTTTGAACAAGCTACTTTTAGAGCGTCTTCAGCATTTTCAATGACCAGTTCTTCACCAAAAACATTGATAAAATGTTTGGTTCTTCCAGTGATCTTGATCCTGTAGGGCTTCAAGCTTGTGAATTTGATCGTATCTCCGATCAAGTAGCGCCATAATCCTGAATTGGTACTGATGACAATGGCATAATTAACCCCTGCCTTAACTTCCTGTAAAGGGATTGCTTTAGAATTCTCACCTTGATAGTCATCCATTGGAATAAACTCATAGAAAATACCATAATCGAGCATCAACAGCAATTCATCCGAATTATTTTGATCTTGTATGGCAAAAAAACCTTCCGATGCATTGTAGGTTTCATAATATCGAAAATCCTTTTTGGGAATGAGTTTTTCGTATTGTTCTCGATAGGGATTAAAATTTACACCTCCATGAAAGTACACCTCAAGATTTGGCCATACTTGCAGAATATGCTCCTTACCAGTCACCTCAAGAACCCTATTTAATAGCACGAGCATCCATGAGGGAACACCAGTTAAACTTGTAATATCTTCCTGAATAGTCTCCTCAATAATGGCATCCATTTTAGTTTCCCATTCAGTCATCAAAGCCGTTTTCTGACTTGGAGCACTACTGAAGTCTGCCCAAAAAGGCATATTTTCTATGATAATGGCAGAAAGGTCACCAAAAAAAGTATCATTATCCTCATAAATAGCTGAACTTCCACCCAGTCGCAATCCCTTTCCTTTAAATATCTCCGTATCCTCATTATTATTGATAAAAAGACATAACATGTCTTTCCCTGCTTTCATATGACAATCATCTATCGCTTCGTCACTCACAGGAATAAACTTGCTTTTTGCATTAGTCGTACCACTTGATTTGGCAAACCATTGTATTTTAGATGGCCAGAAAACATTTTGCTCTCCTCTCCTATTCCTTTCAATTAAAGGCTCAATACTTTCATATTGTTGCATAGGTACTTTTTCAGCAAAAGATGCGTAATTCTTAATGTCTTTAAAACCATATTTCTTACCGAAATAAGTATGTTTGGCCTCGGATAACAACTCATACAATACTTCGTTCTGCACCTCCACAGGATGATGTAAAAACATATCTACCTGATACTTGCGCTTTTTTAAAATCCACGACAGAACGGTATTAAATAATGGGATTTGCATTGTTACGAAAACACTTTTTTATCTTACCTTTAGCCACTAAAAATACAATTTTTATCAATCGAATTCAATAAGTTTTTTTAAATAAATTAATTATGGCCAAGGTTGGAGTAATCATGGGTAGCGATTCAGATCTACCGATCATGCAGGAAGCAATTGATATGCTTAAAAGTTTCGAAATAGAAATTGAAGTAGATATCGTTTCAGCCCACAGGACTCCTGAGAAATTATTCAACTATGCAACAACAGCTCATAAAAGGGGTATAGGAGTAATCATCGCAGGTGCTGGTGGTGCCGCACACCTTCCTGGAATGGTGGCCTCTATGAGTCCGCTTCCCGTGATAGGTGTTCCAGTAAAATCCAGAAATTCTATAGACGGTTGGGATTCTGTTCTTTCCATTTTACAAATGCCGGGTGGTGTACCTGTCGCAACAGTTGCATTGGATGGGGCGAAAAATGCAGGTATACTTGCTGCACAAATTTTAGGTGCTACAGACAATGAAATCCTTGAAAAAATCATTTCTTTTAAGGAAGGTCTTAAAGAGAAAGTACTCAAAGCCGCAAAAGATCTTAAGTATTAAGATTCACGGGTCATCGAGACTATAATTTTACCAATTCTTTTATGTCAAACTTAATTATGATGCCTTGTTAAAGGCTTTAAATAATCTATTTCTATGAACAATCCTTTACTCGGAGATTTTGAAAAACCATTTGGTTCAGCTCCATTTTCTATTATAAAAAATGAACATTTCCTACCGGCTTTTGAAACGGCTATTAAAAACGCGAAAGTTGAAATTGATGAAATTGTGGGAAATCCAGCACCGGCTGATTTTGAAAACACTCTGGAAGCCCTTGAGTTTTCAGGTGATAAATTAAACCGAATATCAAGCATTTTTTTTAACCTGAATGCTGCGGAAACAAGTGAAGAAATTCAAAAGATCGCGCAGGAAGTATCTCCAATGTTGAGTGAATTTGCAAATGACATCAGCCTGAATGAAGCTTTGTTTAAAAAAATAGAAACAGTTTATTTAAAAAGAGAATATTTGGAATTGACCCCTGAGCAACTTATGCTCCTGGAAAAAAACTTTAAGGCCTTTGTGAGAAATGGTTCGAATCTCAACAAAGAAGACAAACAGGAACTGCGAGAAATTGACAAGAAGAAATCGAAATTGGGTCTGCAATTTGGTGAAAGTGTTTTGGCAGAAACCAATAACTACGAACTTATCATTACAAACAAACAAGACTTGTCAGGTTTACCGGAGGGAGTGATCGAAGCGTCCCGTATGCTGGCGGAAGAGAAAAAAACGGAAGGATGGATTTTTACACTTGACTATCCAAGTTATATTCCTTTTATGACCTATGCCGATAATAGAATCCTCAGAGAAAGATTATCTAAAGCTTTTGGAGCCAGAGGTATGCAAAACAATGACTACAACAATCAACAAGTTGTTATAGAGATTGTCAATCTCAGACATCAGCGGGCTAATTTATTGGGATATACTTCACATGCGCATTATGTATTGGAAGAACGTATGGCAGAAGATCCTGAAAAAGTACAGGTCTTTCTTGAAAAACTATTAACCAAAGCCAAGCCAGCTGCTATAAAGGAATTCCAAATGCTCAAGGATCTTGCAAAAAAAGATGGTATTGAGGCGATAGAAAAATGGGATGGCGCTTATTATGCTGAAAAGTTGAAAAAGATCTTATTCGATCTGGATGATGAAAAACTAAAACCTTATTTTAAACTTGAAAATGTAATTCATGGGGTTTTTGACATTGCTGGTAAACTTTATGACCTCCATTTCAAATCTGTAAACAATGTGGATACCTATCATGAGGAAGTGAAAACCTATGAAGTGTCTAATTCTGAGGGAGAGCTCGTTGCCTTATTTTATGCCGATTTTTTCCCTCGAAAAGGAAAACGAAACGGTGCGTGGATGACGAGTTATAAAGCCCAATGGAAAAAAGGGGAAATCAATTCAAGGCCTCATATTTCAATCGTATGTAATTTTACAAAGCCCACTACTTCAAAACCTTCATTATTAACTTTTAATGAGGTCACAACCCTCTTTCATGAATTTGGGCACGCTTTGCACGGTATGTTGGCAAACACCACATATCCTAACTTATCGGGTACTAATGTGTATTGGGATTTTGTTGAATTACCCAGCCAAATTCTTGAAAACTGGTGCTTTGAAAAGGAAGCCTTGACCATGTTTGCAAAACACTACGAAAACAAAGAACCGATACCTATGGAACTGGTTCAAAAAATAAAAGATTCTTCCAATTTCCTTGAAGGAATAGCTACTTTAAGACAACTTAGCTTTGGTATGTTAGATATGGCATATCACGCTCATGATCCAAGTGGTATTAGTAATGTAAAAGAATTTGAAAAGAAAGCTTTTGGAGATACGCAATTATATCCTGACGTTGAAGAAAATTGTATGAGTACAGCATTTTCTCATATTTTTCAAGGGGGCTATTCTGCGGGTTATTACAGTTATAAATGGGCGGAAGTACTTGACGCAGATGCATTCGAAGCCTTTAAGGAGGCTGGTATATTTAACAAAGAAATCGCCACGAAATTCAAAGACAATGTCTTGAGTAAAGGAGGTACCGAAAAGCCGATGCTATTGTACAAAAGATTCAGAGGAAAGGAACCTAGTGTGGATGCACTGCTAAAACGTGCCGGACTGCTGAAATAAATTACTGAAATATAATAGAATATATTTCATCTGATTTAAACCATTTACCCAGCTTACACACACATAAATATCGAAGAAATGAATTTCTCATTCCTTTTCTATATCTATTGAAATAACTTATTTTTGCAATCATTAAAAATAGAATACGATTATGAAATCATATGATGTTACCGTAATAGGTTCTGGACCTGGAGGATATGTAGCAGCTATTCGTTGTGCTCAATTGGGTTTAAAAACAGCTTTAATTGAAAAATATAAGACTTTGGGAGGTACCTGCTTGAATGTGGGTTGCATTCCCAGTAAGGCCTTACTTGATTCATCTCATCACTATGAAGATGCTATAAAACATTTTGATACCCATGGAATAGAAATTCCCGGAGAAATCAAATTGAATCTCGCCAAGATGATCGCTAGGAAAGATGCAGTGGTGGAGCAGACAACAGGTGGTATTGATTTCTTAATGAAAAAGAATAAAATAGATGTATTCCAGGGCCTGGGAAGTTTTAAGAGTGCGGAACAGATTTTGATTACCAAAGATGATGCGAGCACTGAGGAAATCTCTTCTAAAAATACCATCATCGCTACAGGAAGCAAACCTTCGAATTTACCCTTTATCAATATTGACAAAGAGAGGATCATCACTTCCACTGAGGCTTTAAAATTAAAAGAAGTACCAAAACATCTTATAGTGATTGGAGGCGGTGTGATCGGTCTTGAATTAGGACAGGTGTATAAAAGACTTGGAGCTGAAGTAACTGTATTGGAATATATGGACAGGATCATCCCTACTATGGATGCAAGCTTGTCGAAAGAGCTAAACAAAGTTTTTAAAAAGAATAAATTTAAAATCAATGTTTCTCATAAAGTAAAAGCCGTAAGCAGAAAAGGCAATGAAATTACAGTATTGGCGGATGATAAAAAAGGCAATGAAGTTGAGATCAAAGGAGATTATTGTTTGGTATCGGTTGGAAGAAGTCCCTTTACGGATGGATTACAACTCGAGGCCGCAGGAGTAAAAGCGAATGAAAGAGGACAGATAGAGGTCAATGAGCATCTACAAACAAATATAAGCAACATTTATGCCATTGGGGATGTGGTTCGTGGTGCTATGCTCGCACACAAGGCTGAAGAAGAAGGGACTATGGCGGCTGAAATTATTGCAGGCCAAAAACCTCATATTGATTATAATCTGATTCCCGGGGTTGTGTATACCTGGCCAGAAGTTGCTTCTGTTGGAAAAACAGAAGAACAACTAAAGGAGGCTGGTGTTGATTATAAAATGGGAAGTTTCCCTATGAGGGCCTTAGGAAGAGCAAGGGCCAGTATGGATATCGATGGACTGGTCAAGGTATTGGCAGATTCGAAAACTGATGAAATTCTCGGGATCCATATGATAGGAGCAAGAGCGGCCGATATGATTGCTGAAGCAGTCGTGGCCATGGAATTCAGAGCATCGAGCGAAGATGTTGCCAGAATGTCACATGCGCATCCAACTTATACAGAAGCCATTAAAGAGGCTTGTCTGGCTGTTGACGGAAGGGCCTTGCACAGTTAAGCTTAAAACGGACAAAATATATTTATTTAGAATTTATCTATTGCGTTTATTGCAGTAGTATCCCCCGAAAAAATGAAAAGATTAACCATCTTATTTCTTTTGTTATCCTCAACGATTTGGGCTCAGCAAAATTATTCTATAAGTGGAACCATTAAGGATGAAAGCAGTGGAGAGACGCTTTTTGGCGCTACGGTGTTTATTCAAAACTCCGCTATTGGTACCACTACAAATGAGTATGGATTTTATTCAATTACGGCCTCTCAAGGGAACTATACCCTCATCATTTCCTATCTGGGTTTTGAGGATATCAGTATGGAAATTGTTTTGGATAAAGACCAAAAACTCAATGTAGAACTTGCCGAAAGCACTAACCAGCTCAATGAGGTCATCCTGTCAACTGACGATTCTGAAGACATAAATCTTAGGAAACCTCAAATGAGTGTTTCAAAACTCAACGTGGCAACCATAAAACGGATGCCGGCGGTACTGGGAGAAGTTGACATCATCAAGTCTATTCAGTTACTGCCCGGGGTAACCAATAACGGAGAAGGTTCCAGTGGTTTTAACGTTCGGGGCGGATCAGTAGATCAGAACCTTGTTTTACTCGATGAGGCCATCATTTATAACACTTCCCACCTACTGGGTTTCTTTTCGATTTTCAACTCAGATGCCATCAAAGATATCAAACTATACAAAGGAAATATTCCTGCCCGTTTTGGGGGAAGGGCTTCATCTGTACTTGATGTAAGACAAAAAGATGGTAACAAGAAGAATTTCGCTCTTACAGGGGGGATTGGAACCGTTTCAACACGACTGGCTATAGAAGGGCCAATTGTGAAAGACCGAAGTTCATTTTTAGTTGCTGGTAGAGGTTCCTATGCTCATTTATTTCTCAAACTGAGTGAAGAATTGAAAGACAATAGTGCTTATTTTTATGATCTCAACCTAAAAGCCAATTATGAAATCGATGAAAACAACCAGCTTTTTCTTTCAGGATATTTTGGTAGGGATGTATTTAAATTCAATGATAATTTCAATAGCTCCTATGGAAATTTTTTAGGAAATATAAGATGGAATCACGTATTCAATGATAAAATATTTTCCAACCTTTCAGTGAATTACAGTAAATATGATTATCAATTGGAGATCAATGCCTTTGAATTCGACTGGCTATCTCAAATTGACAATTATAATTTAAAATATGCCTTAAGCTACTATTTAAATAATAACATTACACTTGATTTTGGTATCAACGGTATACATTACCTATTCAATCCAGGAATCATAAGCCCGACGACTGAGACCTCCGGAATTAACTATTTGAAACTCGATCAAAAAAGAGCCTTTGAAGGTGGTTTATATGTGGGTGCTGAGCATAAAATATCACCTAAAATTTCACTACAATATGGGCTGCGTTATAGTAATTTTGCAAGAATGGGTGGACAAGCAATTGTGCAATATGAAAATGATCAACCCGTAGTTTACGATGAAGAACTGGGTATTTATCAAAGAGGCATACCAATAGGTGCCATCGATTATGACAAAGGAGAAATCATAGAAAGTTTTGGGAATCTTGAACCCAGACTGGCTTTATCATATTCATTAAGTAATCATTCATCAATCAAAGCAGGATACTCAAGAGTATCCCAGTACATACACCTGATCTCAAATACCACTTCTGTGACACCTCTGGATGTTTGGACACCAAGTGGTAGCTATATAGAACCGCAGCTATCCAACCAATATGCACTGGGGTATTTTAAAAAATTCAAAGACAATCAATATTCTATTGAAGTTGAGGCTTATTACAAGGATATTGAAAACAGAATCGATTATATCGACGGTTCTGACCTTATCGGAAATAACACCATAGAAACAGAGATATTGAATGGAGAATCGAGAGCTTATGGCTTAGAATTTTTACTTCGTAAAACCAAAGGTGATTTTACAGGATGGCTGGCCTATACCCTATCCAAATCAGAACAAAGAACTCCCGGCGGGAGCGCGGGAGGGCCGGGGATAAATGATGGAAACTGGTATAACAATCCCTATGATCGTACCCATGACCTATCATTAACAGGCTCTTATAGATTGAATAAGAAATGGAGTATTAACGCAAATGTCATTTACCAAACAGGAAGGCCTGTTACTTACCCTACCGGACAATATGAATATGAAGGATTGTCAATTGCGAGCTTTTCAGATCGAAATGCAGACAGGTTACCAGCGTATCACAGAATCGACATCTCTGCTATTCTTGTTCCTGGAAAACCAAATAAAAAGTGGAAAGGAGAATGGGTATTTGGTATCTATAATATATATAATCGCAGAAACGCAGCTTCGATCTCATTTTCTCAGAATAGAGAGACTGGCTTGAATGAAGCTACCAGAATAGCCATTTTTGGAATAGTCCCTTCTGTAACTTATAATTTTAAATTTTAGTCAAATGAAAAATTATATCTTCAAATTATTACTAGCCATACTTCTTTTCTCAGCATCTTGCACTGATGTGATTGAAGTTGAAGTACCCGAAGCTCCTCCTCGATTGGTTATTGAAGCATCCATGGATTGGGTAAAAGGCACACCCGGAAACCAGCAAGTGATCAAGTTAAGTTCGTCTACCCCCTATTTTGATAATATTTTTGAATCAGAGGTTACCGGTGCATCTGTGAAAGTTATCAACGATACTGACAATACAGTATTCATTTTCGCCGACCAAAACAATGGGAATTATATAACAAATGACTTTATTCCAATTTTGGGTCAATCCTATACTTTGGAAATCATATATGATAATGAGACCTATCTTGCTTCTGAAACCATGACTCCTGTAACTGAGATCACTTCTGTGTTTCAAACAAGAGAAAATGGTTTTGACAAAGATGCCCTTGAAGTCAATATAGAATTTAATGACCCTAAAGATATAGAGAATTTCTATTTGGCAAAATTTCAGCGAAGAGGAGATCTACTTCAATCTTTAATTGATGTAAAAGATGAATTTACTGATGGAAATATAATATCCATCTTTTATGAGAAATTGAATGATGACGATTCTGGCGAAAAAGAGTTTGTTCCTGGAGACATTGTAGATATTTATCTACATGGCGTTTCTGATCAGTATTACAATTATATTAGATTGCTCATACAGCAATCAGGTGGTCCCGGTGGACCTTTTAGTACTACTCCTGCAGAGATCAAAGGCAATTGTTTCAATACAAGCAACCCTGATAATTATGCCTTTGGGTATTTCAGGGTCACTGAAGTGGATAAAAAAGTTTATACATTTGAACAAGACTAGATCCATCTAAGACGATCATCTCATTGTGAAGAGAATTTCGAAAATTATACCTGAAAGAAATTCAAGTGACTTTAAGCAAAAAGCACTTCGGTGGGCTCAGCAATACAATGAAGTCGTTTTTTTAGAATCAAATGCTGGGGCCCAAATTAGCCAACAGCAGTACAAAAGTTTTGATGCTATTTTAGCCTTAGGAGCATATACCAGTATTTCTTCAGGCTATAGTAATGCTTTCGAGAAGTTGAAAAACTTTCAGGATTCACATCAGGATTTTCTTTTTGGATTCTTGAATTATGATCTGAAAAACGATATAGAAGACCTGTCATCTATCCATAAGGAACACATAGGCTTTCCCGACTTATACTTCTTTCAACCTAAAAAGGTTTTGTTATGGAAAAACAACCAAGTAGAGTTGCTCTATCTTGAAGATCTTCAAGCAGAAATGGAATTTGATCTTAAAGAGATAAAAGACATCCGTCTAACTAAAAAGGCTCCTTTTAACAAACCTGAGATTGACAGTAAAATATCAAAGGCATCTTATGTTGAAAAAGTTTCCAATATCCTTGAGCATATCCACAGGGGAGATATTTATGAAGTTAATTTTTGCCAGGAATTCTATGCTAAGAATACCTTTATTGATCCAGTTTCAGTATATCAAAAACTCAATGAAATTTCTCAGGCTCCATTTGCCAGTTATGTAAAATTGAAAGACAAATTCCTACTTTGTTCTTCTCCGGAAAGATTTGCCAAAAAAAATGCTGACAAAATTATTGTTCAACCCATAAAAGGTACCGCCAGAAGAATTGACAATATCCTAGAAGACCAAATATTAGCCGAAAATTTATCAAATGACCCGAAGGAAAGAGCCGAAAATATCATGATCGTTGATCTGATCAGAAATGACCTTTCCAAATGTGCCGAAAAAGGAAGCGTCAAAGTAGAAGAATTATGTAAGGTATATTCTTTTAAGCAAGTACATCAGCTGATTTCCACGGTAACCTGCAAAGCCAAAAAAAATACCAATGTGGTGGAGATCATCAAGGATCTTTTTCCCATGGGAAGTATGACCGGAGCACCTAAAATATCAGCAATGAAGATCATCGAAGAGGAAGAAGAAACCAAAAGAGGTCTGTACTCAGGCGCAGTAGGCTATTTCACTCCTGAAGGTGATTTTGATTTCAATGTTGTGATTAGAAGCATCCTTTACAATTCTTTAAGTCAATATGTATCGTTCTCTGTAGGCAGTGCAATAACCTCACTGTCTGAAACCGAGAAAGAATACGAAGAATGTTTATTAAAGGCCAAAGCCTTAAGGCAGGCATTAGGAGCCTAAACCTTATTTCTTGAACGCTAGGATTCTAATCCGTCGATAATCAACAAACCACTCCCCTTTTTTAAAGCAACTAGGAATCAATCATTCTTTAAAGTTATTCGAATCTAGTTGTTTTGGGCATTTGCTTTTTCCATTTTAGCCTTTATCCTGTCCAAGGCTAAATTTCCTACGCTACCAATGTGTGTATGTACAACTTCTTTATCCGGTATAAAATCACCATCAGCTACTTTCCCACCTACAATTTTATAGGCATCCCTAAAGGGAACACCCTCTTGAACAAGTTTATTAACCTCCTCTACAGTAAACAAGTAATCATAGATCTTTTGATCTACAATGTTTTTGTTGACTTCAATAGAACTTAGTGAAAAAGTAAACATTTCTAAGCATGCTTTTAGGGCTTGAATACTTGGTATTAAACCCTCTTTTAACAATTGCAGATCCCTGTGATAACCACTTGGAAGATTGTTACTAATCAAGGTAAGTTCATAAGGTAAGGCTTGAATTTTATTACATTTCCCCCTAATCAATTCAAAAACATCAGGATTCTTTTTGTGCGGCATGATACTTGACCCTGTTGTCAACTCATCAGGAAAAGAAACAAATCCAAAATTCTGACTCATATATAGGCAAATATCCATGGCAAATTTTGACAACGTTCCAGCTACGGAACTCATGGCAAAAGCCACGGTTCTCTCCGCTTTACCCCTACTCATTTGAGCTGCAACGGAGTTTATTTTTAATTCACTAAACCCCATTTCCAAGGTAGTATGATCCCGATCTATAGGAAAAGAACTTCCATAACCTGCAGCAGATCCCAAAGGATTTTGGTCCACCACACGATAAGCGGCATTTAACATATATACATCATCAATCAAACTTTCAGCATAAGCTGAGAACCACATCCCAAAAGATGAAGGCATGGCAACTTGAAAATGTGTATACCCCGGCAGTAAGTTGTTTTTATGCGTTTCAGATAATTTCATCAAAAGATCAAAAAAGCCTACTATCATCTCTCTGATTTCTTTAATTTCTTCTCGTAAATACAGATGAACATCCACCAAAACCTGATCATTTCTTGAACGTGCCGTATGAATTTTTTTACCCGTATCACCTAACTTTTTAGTGAGTAGGAATTCTACCTTAGAGTGTACATCTTCAAATTCTTCTTCAATAATAAAATCACCCTTTTCGATAAGGCTCGTGATTTCAGCCAATTCCTTCTCCACATGATCTATTTCAATTTCTGTGAGCAAGCCTATTTTATGCAGCATGCGTGCATGAGCGAGTGAGCCAATCACATCATATTTGGCGAGAACAAGATCGAGTTCCCTGTCATTGCCAACAGTAAACAAATCTATTTTCTTATCTGTACTAAATCCTTTGTCCCAAAGTTTCATATGTTTCTTTTTAAAAAGTCTGCTTATAAGACTATACTATTTCTTTTAATATTTGAATATAGAGTTCGATTCCTTCAAAGATCTCCTTTTCATATATAAATTCATCCGCCGTATGTGATCTCAAAGAATCTCCAGGTCCCAATTTCAAGGAAGGACAACTCAGATTTGCCTGATCGGATAAGGTAGGTGAGCCATAGATCTCTCTACCCAAAGTTATCCCTGCAAGGACTATTTCATGGTCTTTAGGGATAGAGGAAGAATTCAAATTCAGTGATCTTTCCTTGACCTCAACCTCAACATGGTCCTTTACAAGATCAAGTACTTCCTTATTGGAATACAAGTCATTTACCCTGATATCCACAACGAAATGACAGGTAGCCGGCACAACGTTATGTTGACTTCCCGCCTCAATCTGAGTGACGGTCATTTTTGTGTCATGTAGTGTTCCAGATACTTTAGGGAACTTAAAAGATTCAAACCACCTAATAGCTTCCATAGCCTTATAGATCGAATTATCTCCTCTTATATGAGCCGCATGGCCTGCTGTACCATGGGCATAACAATCAAGAACCAACAAGCCTTTTTCGGCAATGGCGAGATTCATTAAAGTTGGTTCTCCAATAATAGCAAAATCAAATTCCGGTATAATAGGCACCATTGAACGTATACCATGATCTCCCGAATTTTCCTCCTCAGCAGATGCCAGCAAGACCAAATTATAATTCAGATTCTTTTGTTTGTAAAAATATATAAAGGCAGCGATAAGTGAAACCAGGCATCCACCCGCATCATTTGAACCCAAGCCGTAAATCTTACTATCAATAACCTCTGCCCTATGAGGATCTCTGGTATAGCCTTTATTTGGCTTGACCGTGTCATGATGGGAATTCAATAGGATCGTTGGTTTAGTAGCATCAAAATACTCATTCACCGCCCAAATATTATGTACTTTCCTATTGTAGGCAACTCCATAACCTTTTAAAAAATTTTCAATAAGCAAAGCTGTCTGACCTTCTTCTCCAGAAAATGATGGCGTATTGATAAGTTCGATCAATAGTTGTTTTGCTTTATGACCCAGTTCGCTTATCATAATATCAATGTTGTATGTTTTATATTCTTGTCTGAGAGGAGCTCGGGTTTCCCAATAAGCACCTTATGTACTCCGAACTTCAAAGCGTCAAAACAGTTCTCTATTTTTGGCAACATTCCTTCAGCGATCACACCCTCTTTTTTAAGGTGTTCATAGAAATTCTTATCAATATGCTCTATTACAGAGTCATCATCATCCACTTGTTTAAGTACACCACTCTTTTCAAAACAATACACCAATTGCACCTCAAAACTATTGGAAAGGCCCTTAGCCAATTCAGCTGCTATAGTATCGGCATTGGTATTTAAAAGCTGCCCCTGCTTGTCATGTGTAATTGCTGAAAATACGGGTACAATACCTGATTTTAGAAATAGCATTATGGTTTGATCTTCCACCTCGTCTATATCTCCTGCAAAGCCATAATCGATATCCTTTATGATTCTCTTATGCGCCTTGATTACATTGGCATCTGCTCCTGAAAGGCCCAAGGCATTACAGTCATATTTTTGCAATTTGGCCACGATATTCTTATTGAGTAAACCTGCATAGACCATGGTAACGATTTCGAGGTTTGCCTCATCCGTTATGCGTCTCCCTCCAATCATTTTCGGTTGTAAGCCCAAAGAATCAGCCATTTCTGTTGCCTTCCTCCCGCCTCCATGCACTAGTATTTTTAGGCCACCCAGCTTGGCAAAATCAAAAAGAAACAAATCCAGTTGTTCCGCACTATTGATTACGTTGCCTCCGATTTTTACGATACTCAGTTGCTTTTTCATCAGCTTTGGGATTAGTTCTCCTTAAGGTTTTCAAGAATTCTCTTCAACACTGTCTGTGCCGAAAAAGTTCTGTTATTTGCCTGTTGTATTACTAATGAATTCGCATGATCGAGTACGGCATCTTCCACAACTATATTTCTCCTTACCGGTAAACAATGCATAAATCTGGCATTATTTGTCAAGGCCATTTTTTCTTCGCTGATCATCCAGGAAGTGTCCTTTGACAATACCTTTCCGTAATCACTGAATGAACTCCAGTTCTTGGTATAAATATAATCTGCTCCTTCAAAGGCTTTCGCCTGATTGTATTCAATCGGACTTTTAGCTATAATTTCCGGATCCAATTCGTAGCCTTTGGGATGTGTGATGACAAAATCAGCTTCTTGTTTTTGCATCATCTCAACAAAGGAATTCGCTACTGCATGAGGTAAAGACTTGGGGTGTGGTGCCCAGGACAAAACCACTTTAGGTTTTCGACCCTCTAACCGGTCTTTATCTTCCTCCAGGGTAATGGCGTCTGCAAGCGCCTGTAATGGATGCCCTACTGAACTTTCCATATTGACTATTGGCACGGAGGCGTACTTGGCAAATCCGCTCAATACGATTTCTGCCTTATCTTTTTCCTTGTCTTCCAAAGAAGCGAAAGCCCTTATGGCAATAATGTCACAAAATTGAGAAATAACCTTAGCGGCCTCTTTTATATGTTCAGATTTACCTTGATCCATGACAATACCATCTTCATATTCCAGGGCCCAACCTTCCTTGTCAAAATTCATCACCATGGTGTTCATACCCAGGTTTTGAGCAGCCTTTTGGGTACTCAATCTCGTTCTTAAACTGGGGTTGAAAAATAACAATCCTATGGTCTTGTCCTTACCCAAATCTCTATAAGCCAAAGGTTGTTCCTTTAAGTTTCTGGCTTCTGAGACCCACTCAGTAATCGAATCTATATCCTTAACTGATAAATAATTCATCATTGATCATTTAATATTTTAGTAAACGGTATTTGCTTATTCATAGCCTTTATCATAAAATTATCGCCAATACCATTCACGATCCAAGTTTCTATTTTTTCCTTTTTTAATATTTCAGCTGCTTCTATTTTTGACAACATACCTCCCGTTCCCTGCGAGCTTTTGCTATCATCAATTTCATTTCGAAGTTCCTTGATATCTCTTACCTCCGCAATGGTCGTTTTTATCTCGCTGTCTATGCTATTCTTTGTATAGATTCCATCAGTATTTGTTGCGATGATAACTAAATCTGCCTCTATTAAGACTCCCGTTAATGCCGCAAGTTTATCATTATCTCCAAATTGAATCTCATCAGTAGCCACTGTATCATTTTCGTTGATGATCGGAATATAGTGGTTGTCTAACAAGACATTGATCGTATTGACAATATTTTCTTTTGACTTTTCACGATTAAAATCAGCATATGATAACAAACACTGTGACGTGAGTAATCCCAACTCCCTAAAATTCTCCTGAAAGATACGCATTAGATGCGGTTGACCAATTGCTGCAAGCGCCTGTTTGACGTTGATTTCTCTACCACTTGATTCAAGCTTAACAAACTGTTTGGCTACGGCAATAGCGCCTGAACTCACAATGACAAACTCATAGTCTTCATTCAATTGAGAAATCTGTCTACCAATATCTTCGATCTTCCCTCTTGAGATCTGATTTGTCTCCTTGGTCAAAGTATTTGTTCCTATTTTAAGAAGTACCCTCTTTTTACCTGATCTGCCCGTTCCCATATACATACCATTTATTAGTCACCAAATGCTGAAGACCAATAGGTCCTCGTTGGTGTAATTTATCTGTACTGATGGCCAATTCGCCTCCTAAACCAAACTGAAAACCGTCAGTGAATCTGGTAGATGCGTTATGGTAAACTGCCGCAGCGTCTACTGAACTCAAAAAGTTTTCCGCCTCTGCCTTATTTTCAGTTATAATAGAAGCTGAATGCCCGCCACCAAATTTATTGATCATTGCTATGGCCTCAGCATCTGTATCCACATCCCCAATCAGAATTTTATAATCAAGAAATTCTTCATACCAAACTTCATCTCCTGAAATCGCTTCAACTCCTTCAAACGATGCCATCGTCACAGAACCTAAAACTTTTACCTTATTCTTTTGTAGGTTTTGGATCAATCTATTTACAAAATCTTTATATCCAGGCAGCGCTTTATGAATAAGAACCTTATCCAGGGCATTACAGGCCGAGATCTTGTCGGTTTTTGCATTCAGAATGATTTGCATTGCCTTTTCCATATCAGCTTCTTGGGCTACAAATACAAAATTATTACCTCTCCCACTCACAATCACCGGACAGGTTGCGTACTGTTTTACAAATGCAATCAATTTTTCACCTCCTCTTGGAATGATCAGGTCGATTTTTTGATCGGGATCTTTTAAATATGTTCTTGTTTGCTGACGATCAAAATTTAAATAAGTCACCCAATCCTTGCTCACCTTGTTCTCTTTGAGCGCCGTATGCCATAAACCAACTATAGCTAAATTTGAATTCAAAGATTCCTTTCCTCCCTTGAGAAGAATTTTATTTCCTGATTTAAAAGCAATCCCTCCAGCTTCAATGGTAACATCCGGCCTTGATTCATAGATGATCATAATTGTACCAAAAGAGGCCGTTTTATTATAGATTTCCAAGCCGTTCTCATGCTTAAAATGAAATCTTTCAATACCTACAGGATCCTTTTGAGCAGCCAATTGTTTCAATGAAAGTACCATACCATTGATCTTTTCCTGATCAACCTTCAATCTGTCATACATGGCAATGTCATGCTGATCAAATCCTTTCATATCTTTCTCATTGGCCTTTAAAATATCATTTTTCTGATCATTCACCAGGCGGGCCATTGAAAGCAATACATTATTTCTTTGTTCTATTGATAATATTGATTCCATGAGCACTATTAACTTATTACACTATCGTTACTTCTTTTTAAGACACTTTTTAAGGCTTCCACGAAAAAATCAATTTCATCAACCCCTACTGACAGTGGCGGCAGTATTCTTAAAAGATTCGGATCAGAAGATCCTCCGGTAAAAATTCCCTCTTCAAAAATCAATTGCTTTCTCATTTGAGCAACAGGAAAATCAAAAGATACTCCCAACATTAAACCTTTTCCTTTTACCGACTTAATTTGTTCGATTTCTCTGATCTTTTCCAAAAAATGTGCAGAAACCTCAGTTACATTTTCCATCAAATGCTCCTTTTCAATGACATCCAGAACAGCAATAGCAGCAGCACAAGCGAGATGGTTTCCCCCAAATGTTGTGCCTAATAAACCATATGATGCCTTTATTTTATCGGAAATAAGGATGCCTCCTACAGGAAATCCATTTCCCATACCCTTAGCCATACTAATGATATCCGGATGAATACCATGATGTTGAAAAGAGAAGAATTTTCCACTCCTTCCATAACCAGATTGAATTTCATCAAGAATTAAGATGGCTCCGTATTGCCTGCACAATCTTTCGAGTGACTGAAAAAATACAGTAGAACCTTCGTTTAAACCTCCTACACCTTGAATTCCTTCAATGATCACAGCAGCAACATCCTTTTTTGATAACTCTTTTTCTAAGGACTCAATATCATTTAAGGCAATAAAAACAACTTCATGCTGACTGTTCAGTGGCGCATTGATCTTTGGATTATCGGTTGCCGCTACTGCAGCTGAAGTTCGGCCATGAAATGCTTTTTCAAATGCGATGATCTTGCTTTTTCCGGTTTCGAAGGAAGCCATCTTTAAGGCATTTTCATTCGCCTCAGCTCCTGAATTACACAAGAACAAATTATAATCTTCACATTGCGAAAGCTTCCCTAGTTTTTGAGCCAAAGATTCTTGCAAAGGGTTCTGTATTGAGTTGGAATAAAAACCCATTTTCTGAAGTTGACCGCTTAAGGCAGCTACATAATCCTTGTGACTATGACCTATGGAGATCACACCATGACCTCCGTAAAGGTCAAGATATTTACGACCTTTCTCATCCGTTACGTAAGATCCTTCAGCACTTACCGGTCTTACATCATATAAAGGGTACACATCAAATAATTCCATAACAATACATTAAATCTGATTTATTTTTTCATAGGAGGTCACCAGCCCTTTGATAATTGATGAGCTAAGTCCCTGATGTTCCATTTCATTCAATCCTTCAATCGTACATCCGCTGGGTGTTGTTACTTTGTCAATCTCTTGTTCCGGATGACTTTGAGAATCTATCAAGAGACTTGCCGCTCCTAAACAGGTCTGCATTGAAAGTTTTTGTGCATCCTGACTATGGAAGCCTAATTGCACAGCACCTTGCGTAGTTGCTCTGATCAAACGCATCCAAAACGCGATACCACTTGCACAGATTACTGTAGCGGCTTGCATTAGACTTTCTTCAATACACATGGTTTCTCCCAAGGCATTAAATATGCTCTTCGCCAGATGAAAATTTAATTTACCAGCTTCATTGGCACTCATGCAAGTCATGGATTGACCCACTGAAATAGCCGTGTTTGGCATACATCTAATGACCGGTACATCCTTTTTTACCATGGCTTCAATCTCCTCAATCTTCCTGCCCGTAGCCACAGAAATAATCGTATGCTTTTTAGGGTCTATCAGATCCTGAATCTCTTCAAGAACCAACTTTAACTGAGCTGGTTGCACAGCCAGAATAATCACATTTGAATACTTCACAGCTCGTCTGTTATCAGAAGTGGTTTTAACCATTGACACCTTTTCTAAATGGCTTAAGGAAGCTGTATTTCTTTTGGTCAGGTATAATGATTTGCAATTGATTTCCTTTTTCTGACCTAAGATTCCTACTGCTATTGAGTATCCCAGGTTCCCCACTCCTATGATGGCTATTTTCATCTGTTTATATTTAAAAAAAGTTAGCTTTTAATTTTAGACCCTCTGTTTCATCAAAGCCAAACATAAGGTTCATATTCTGAATGGCCTGGCCTGAAGCCCCTTTTAACAAATTATCAATTGTACTGGTGATCAATAATTTATTTTGATGTTTTTGTAAATGAATAAGACATTTATTGGTGTTGACCACCTGTTTTAAGAAAATGTCTTTATCTGACATATGCGTAAAGACAGCATCTTTATAAAAGTCATGGTATAAGACCTTTGCTTCTTCAAGATTACCATTGAAATTTGTATAGGAAGTAGCAAAAATACCCCTGCTGAAATTACCCCTGTTTGGAATAAAAATAATTTCATCCTTGAATTCAGATTGAAACATCCCGATATGCTGATTGATCTCATCAAGATGCTGATGATCAAAAGCCTTATAATGTGAAAAATTATTATCTCTCCAGGTAAAATGCGTTGTTTTCGACAAAGATACACCTGCACCTGTTGCTCCGGTTACAGCGTTCACATGAACATCTCCTATGAGCAAATTAGCCTTTGCAAGCGGCAACAGTGCCAACTGAATAGCAGTGGCAAAACAACCAGGGTTCGCAATGTGATTTGCCTGTATAATCTCTTCTTTAAAGACTTCAGGTAAGCCATAAACAAACTTTTTATCCATAAACTTACGATCTGCGGTAAGTCGAAAATCATTACTTAGATCAATGATTCGGGTATTGGAAGAAAATGTATGATCTGAAAGAAATAGCTTGGAATTTCCATGCCCCAGACATAGAAAAAGAATAGCTACCTCAGCATTGATCTTATGGTCGAATATCATTTCTGTATCGCCCAGTAGATCTCTGTGTACATCCTTAATCGGATTACCTGAATTCGAGGTGCTGTAAACAAAATCAAGCTCAACCTCCGGATGATTCAGAATAAGTCTGATCAACTCCCCTGCTGTATAACCGGCTCCACCAATAATTCCTGCCTTGATCATCTTTATGAATTTACATGGTTAAAAATTTTGCCTTGATTTGATGTAATTTTGATAAACCCTTTGGCGTCTTCAGCCGTCCACCCTTCATTGGTTTCTCCATAGCTTGCAAAGGTGGAGTTCATCAGATCATGTTTAGACGCAATTCCGTTCAATGTAAACCTATAGGGGTGAAGTGTTACAAAAACGTCACCGCTGACATTTCTTTGGGTATCAGTTAAAAATACTTCAAAGTTCCTCATAACCTCATCCAGGTATTGCCCTTCATGCAGTAACATTCCATACCAATTTCCAAGCTGTTCCTTATGATGCTGTTGCCATTTGGTTAAAGTATGTTTTTCTAATAAATGATGGGCTTTGATAATTAGAAGCGGGGCTGCTGCTTCAAAACCAACCCTTCCTTTGATTCCTATAATGGTATCTCCAACATGAATATCCCTTCCAATAGCATATGCAGAAGCTAACTTATTCAAAGCTTCTATATTATTTATATGAGTAGTTATTTTGTCATTGATGGCTGTTAACTCACCCTTTTGAAAAGTAAGTTTCAGGTCAACCGAATCTTTCCTTTTTAACTGACTTGGATAGGCTTCTTCAGGCAAACCTGAATGCGAGCTTAGTGTTTCCTGACCTCCTACACTGGTCCCCCATAATCCTTTATTAATCGAATACTTGGCCTTTTCCCAAGGCAGGTCAACTCCACTTTCTTTTAAAAATTCAATTTCCGTTTGTCTGGATAATTTTAGATCTCTTATCGGAGTAATGATTTGAATATCCGGAGCCAGAGTTTGAAATATCATATCAAATCTTACCTGATCATTTCCGGCACCAGTACTTCCATGAGCAATATAACCTGCACCCACTTTTTTTGCATAATTCACAATCTCTATGGCCTGTATGATTCTTTCGGCGCTCACCGAAAGCGGATAAGTATTATTCTTCAGTACATTTCCATAAATCAAGTACTTGACAACCTTGTCATAGAAAGTCTGAACGGCATCAATTGACGTATAACTGGTAGCTCCCAATTGAAGAGCCTTTTCTCCAATTGAAGCAATCTCTTCCTTGTCAAAACCACCTGTGTTGACACTTACAGCATGAACTTCATATCCTTCCACCTTTGACAGGTATTTTGCACAATAGGAAGTGTCTAATCCTCCGCTATATGCCAGTACTAATTTTTTCATTGTATTCTGATTTTAGTTTCCTTTATCCTCATTTTGAATAGGTCCGAGGACTATGATTTACTTTTATTATTTTTATTTTGATCTTTCTTTTTCAAAAATAAACTTTGCTTGATCCTTTTCAGTCTACTAAGACTTTTTGAATTATATGGATGCTCATTATTCTCGCTCTTCTTACCGTCGTATAACATCCCTGTGCAAAGACACATTTTTTGATGGGTCCGCTGCAATACATCATAATTTCTGCAGGTCTGACAGCCCTTCCAAAATTCAGGATCATCAGTAAGTTCTGAAAAGGTAACAGGCTTATAGCCCAGCTCATAATTGATCTTCATGACTGCTAAACCGGTAGTGATTCCAAATATTTTAGAATCAGGATACTTCTCCTGAGAATATTTAAAAACTCTGGTTTTTATCTTTTTCGCCAGACCTTGGTTTCTAAAATCCGGGTGAACGATCAAGCCGGAATGCACTACAAAATTCTTATCCCCAAAAGTTTCGATATAACAAAAACCGGCGAATTTATCTCCTTCAAGTGCAATTACTGCGTTTCCGTTTCTAATTTTAGTTTCAATATACTCGGGGGTTCTTTTGGCAATACCTGTACCTCTTTCGTCAGCAGACATGTCTATAGTATGACTGATGACTTGGGCAAAATTTATATGTTTAGCTGTGGCAATTACAATTTCCATTGTATTGATTTAAAGTAAGTTTTTGAAAAGATATTTTGATTCGCGGAGATGGACTCACCTATCTCGATAAAATATAACATACCCTTACGGGCGACGGCGAATCACGACAACAACAGTGTTCATTAAAATACAAGTTTTAAGGAAATTTAAATCTGTTAAATTGTTATGGAAATACATTGTGAAAATATTGAATTGTGAATTGAAAATTTTGAGGTTACCATTGATTTTTTGGAACACGGCGCATGGATCTGCGGCGGCCCTGTAAAATTGAAGTATATGGTGTTTTCGTATTCACGAGGCAATATTACAACTAATATTCAAACTGAAAAAGAAAATATTAACTATTTTTCAATCAAATTGATCCAAAATTATCAATCAAACACTATTCTAGTTGATTTTTAATGGTTTCTCTCGCAAAAGTGACAATTTCTTTAACTTCCCCAACCTCCATATGCAGAATTTCTGATATTTCATGAAAACTCAGTTTTCCAAGAATGTAAAGATCAACTATATTAGAAGTATTAACTGGCAGTTTGTAATAAACCTTTCGAAGGCTATTTCGATCATTATATACCTCAAATTGCTGGACCTTGTCAAGACCCAAAAAGATTTTAACTCCCTCTTCGGATTCGTCATATGGTAATTCCTTTGGCTTTGAATCATTCTGATGATAAGAAATATCATCAAGCTCCTCATTCATAATTAAATCGAAGCCACCGTCTGCAGTGAAATTTTCCTCCAACTGTTTTAATTCTTCCTGAAGTATATACTTCGTACTTATCGAATCTTTATGCCATTCTTCAGTTTGAAACAAAACCGACATACGGTTATTCAGAATTCCAAACATAGCCAGTCTTAATTCTTCTGCACTCATGCTTGTATGAAGACCCTTCTCATAGGTCTCCAAAACAACTTCGTCAATGATTTCATTTGATTTGTACATGTTCCTGGGGAAAAAACCCAGAATTTCTCCAACTCTAATACGTTGTTTCGCATAAGGCTGCAAAAGGTGGACAATGGTTAGGGTTTTTTTTTCTGGATTCTGGCCGGAGGTGTTGTTTATTGAAGTCATCATCATAAGGCATTTAAGTAAGTCTTCTAAAGTTACAAAATAAGTGGCATTTTAGGATTTTATTTAGCAAAAATAAATACAAATTACGGAGATGTTAAAAATGAATTCTTTTCTATCTTAACATGACATCTTAGCTACATAAGCGATCATTTGATACACATTTGATCACATATCTTTAATTCTGAAGTTTTTATCAGTTTTCAACAATTTTGCAATTTCAATAGAAGGCTTCTATATTTTTGAGAAACATCATCTAGATATATGATCCGAAACGATTTTGAATTTCAAATTGCAGGACTCGCCCTTAAGGGCCAATATTATGAACCAAAAAACATTCAGGCTGTGGTGATTTTAATTCACGGTATGGGTGAATACGCCAGGAGATATGAAAGAACAGTAGTCCCGGCTCTTTTACAAGCGTCTATAGCAGTAATATCTTATGATCAATTTGGCCACGGTCACTCTCAAGGAAAAAAAGGACATCACCCTGGTTATGAATACCTACTCGATTCAATAGATCATATGATCAGTAAAGCGGTATTTTTATTTCCATCAAAACCTATCTTTCTTTACGGCCATAGTATGGGTGGAAATGTGGTAATCAATTTCACACTGCGCAGGAAGCATCATCTGAAAGGCGCAATAGTTACGAGCCCCTTTCTTCGGCTTGCCTTTAATCCGCCAGGATGGAAAATGTTCTTCGGAAAATTGATTGGCCGTATCTATCCGTCTCTTACCATGCCTAATGAGCTAGATCTGCAGCACCTTTCGAAAGATCAACATGAAATAGATACCTATAAAAATGATCCATTGATACATGACAGAGTAAGCACAGGGTATTCACTTGAATTTATGAAGAAAGGAGAATGGGCCATCAATCATGCCTCCTCTTTGAAAACACCCATGCTATTGATACATGGCGTAAAAGATCAGATCACCTCTCATAAAGCCTCAAAAGAATTTGCAGCTCATTCTAATGGAATGGCAACTTTTTTCCCGGTAGAAAATGGTTTCCACGAATTACACCATGATCTTGAAAAAACAATCGTTTTAGATCAAATATGTCAATGGATAAAAGAACAAATGAAAAAACCTTAAAATAAGAACGCTATGAAAAACTTACTAATTCTTTACTTGTTGGTGATATCGCCGCATTTAATCGCCCAGAGCAGCACAATTGCCTATGGTAAAACCTTCTTTTCAAATTCTAAGCCAGGCTTTTTAGATTCGTATGAAATCTCTGTAAATCAGCTCACCCCTGTTGAAAAAAATCTTAAGAAAAACGCTAAGAATCTGTTGCTGAATAAAGATTCTTTTTCATTGACAAGCGTTGATTTGGATGGGTTTTCATCCTTTGTCCTCAAAGAACAACTTAGCCTACTAGACCGTTCCACTCCATTTAAAGTTCATCACAATGCAACTTTAGAGCGATTTATCAGGGTGTATCTTAAGGATCGCAAAGATTATTTGAATAAGTTACTGGGCAAGTCAGCCTACTATTTCCCAGTATTTGAGCAATACCTGGACAATTATGATTTACCTCTTGAGTTAAAATATCTGGCCGTTGTTGAATCTGCTTTAAACCCAGTAGCAATTTCCCCATCTGGGGCCAAAGGATTATGGCAGTTCATGTATGGAACGGGAGTGGAATACGATCTTTATATTGATTCCTATGTTGATGAAAGATTTGATCTTATGAAATCTACCCGTGCAGCCTGCGCCTATCTTAAAGCCCTCCATAAATCATTCGGGGATTGGGATCTTGCACTCGCAGCCTATAATTCAGGCCCTGGAAATGTTCGAAAAGCCATCCAAAGAGCTGGTGGAAATACGAATTACTGGGAAATCAGGCAGTTCTTACCCCGAGAAACAAGTAGTTATGTTCCGGCATTTTATGCCACAATGTATCTGTTTACCCATGCAGAATACCATGGACTAGGCCCCGTAAAAGGGGAATTATCATATTTTGAAACAGATACTGTACAACTAAAAAAAGGTATGACTTTTGAAACCATCAAAAAAAATACAGGAATAAATATGGAAGTATTAAGATCCTTTAATCCGGTTTACAAAAAAGACCTGATTCCTGAACTTGAGGGCAAGACAATGACCCTAACCCTACCTGTTGCATTGATGCACCGTTTCCTTTCTTCTGAAGAAAACCTCTATAAAGAGCCCTTAAATAATCAAAATACGCACACAACATCCAAAGTCATTCCGATCACCGCTTTTAACAGCTACCTTGTTACAAATGGAGATAATTTGAGCAACATTGCCCAAAAGCATCATATCAGTTTGTCACAATTAAAAATCTGGAATGGGCTTGACAGTAACTTTCTTATCTCAGGTCAAAGACTTGTAGTAACCGACAGTAAGGAACACCTTTTAAGCAAGCTAAAAAAAGAAACGTCCCAAAAAATTGACATAACACAGGGGGTTCAAAGGAAATATCAATTTATAAATTATACAGTGGAACATGGAGACACCCTCTTCAAAATCTCTAGAAAGTTTGGAAACATTCCTATTTCAGAAATAAGATCCTTAAATGATTTGGACAATGTTAATTATTTAAAACCTGGCACAAGACTCAAGATAAGAAAAAGAGTACCTGATCATCAAAGTTGAATGCTTTGTAATTCTTAAAAGAATGCCAAATATTTTGGGAAGACTTAAAAAAAATTGAATAAATAAAATTTTGTTCTATTTTTACCGTTTTGATACCGAACATACTGAAACAAAGATGATGTTAATGAAATTGATGCGCCAATATTTAACCCTAAGCTTTTGCCTTTTTTTAACCCTGGCCTATGCCCAGGAAAAAGATGGTTCAACCTTAAATGAGCTTGTGGAAATCAGTGTAGATTCCTTGCCTAAAATAGCTGTCCTGA
>CAZPHF010000006.1:0-60152 GCA_964586115.1 uncultured Flavobacteriaceae bacterium
GCTAACTGGAATGCTGATAGTGACCAACGGTGGATCGTTCCTTTTGGAGGAGGGGTTGGTAAAGTGTTTAAATTAGGAAAACAGCCTATCAATATAAATGCACAAGGCTATTACAACGCCGTTAAACCAGACGGTTGGGGTGATTGGCAAATGAGATTACAAGTACAGTTGTTGTTTCCAAAGAAAGTCAAGTAAAGCTTTATGACTCCTTCACCATGTACATATGTGGAATTCCATCTTCTATATAGTCGTGCCCAATAGAAACAAATCCGAGCGATTCATAAAATTTCTGTAAATATTTTTGCGCTCCAATTTTAATAATATTAGTGTCATACAGCGCTTCTAATTGATCAATAGATTTTGACATTAACTCAAATCCTAAACCATCTTTTCTATATTCTTTATGCACTACCACTCTTCCGATTGAGGCCTCTTTATAATATTGATCCGGACCGAATAATCTTGTATAAGCTACTATTTTACCTTGATTTGTACTTCCAAAAAAGTGATAGGCCATTTCATCTTTTCCATCCAGATCAAGATATACGCAATCCTGCTCAACAACAAAAATATTGAGACGTAATTGTATGATATCGTGAAGCTCCCGAACCGAGAGGTCTTCAAATTTTTTTAAGGTCCATTTCATGTGGAAAATAATTTAATCCTGAATAATAAAATCTTTGTGATCATCTCTATCAAATTCAGGTTGTAGGTTGGAGTGATTGATATGAAATTTTTCTAAAAGTATTGTTTCAACCTTAGCACAAATCCTATCAAATTCAGATAGTTTTATATCTTCTCTAAACTCTATATGTGCCTCAAAATGAATGTCGTGGTCATTTAATTGCCAGATATGAACATGGTGTATATTTTCGATTTCCGGTACAGCAATTATTTCATCTTGTATGGCTTTTATTTCAAGACCCTTTGGTGCAAAAAGCATTAGTATTTTTAAAGACTCTAAAAAAATGCTCCAACTCATAAATAAAAGATAAACCGATATAACAATGGTAAGCACAGCATCTAACCAATAGATCTGATAATATTTCATAAGTATACCGCCAATCATGACCGCTACAGATGTAAGCATATCTGTCATAAGGTGTAAATATGCAGCTTTCATATTTAGATTATGATTGGCATCTTTTTTTAATAAAAGTACACTTAATCCATTAGCCAGAATAGCTATAAAAGCCAACCAAATCACCAAATCACTACCAATTTCTATTGGATTACTAAACCTTTTAACAGCTTCAATTGCCAGGAAAACAGCAATGATAATCAAGGTAGATGAATTGATAAAAGCTGCTATGATTTCAGCCCTTTTAAATCCAAACGTTTGATGAAGGGTTTGTTTTTTTTTATTACTTAATAAATTTGCTGTATAACTGATAATCAAGGAAATGACGTCAGATAAATTATGCACTGCATCCGATATCAATGCTAAACTTCCTGAAATAATTCCTCCAATAATTTGGGAGGCGGTTATAATAATATTAAGAACTATTGAAAATAGTAATCTGTTTCCAGATAATTGGTCATGTTGATGTGAATGTTGATGACCCATAACTTTCTAACAGTTATCTGTAGGTATTTTATCAATCCTTGTTTGATGCCTTCCTCCTTCGAAATCAGTGTTTAGAAAGGTCTTCACAAATTGAATACTATCTTCTTCTGAAACAAAACGTGCAGGTATACTCAAAATATTAGCATTGTTATGTTGTCTGGCTAAAGCAACCAATTCATCATTCCAACAAAGTGCTGCGCGAATTTTTTTATGGTGATTTGCTGTCATAGCAGCTCCATTACCACTACCACAAATAATAATTCCAAGAGTTGCCTTACCTGATTCTACAGCTTCTGCAACTGGATGAATAGCATCCGGATAATCCATACTTTCTTCATTATCCGTACCAAAATTAATTACCTTATGACCATTTGCTTCTAAATAATCAATAATCCGAAATTTATAGGTTGTACCGGCATGATCGTTACCAATTGCTATGTTCATGTATCCAATTTTAAACAAAATTACATTTATTAAAGTAATAAACATAAAATTATTCAATTGTTAACGAAAGATTGCAGTATGTTGATTTTAATTAGTTTAGATAAAACCTTATTTGTTAATTAGTTTATCTATAAATCTAATAAGATTATTTTGCTATTAACTTTTTAATTAGCAATGACTAAAAAATTATGTTTAAACAAATTTACTTATTAGTTTTTCAGCTTCTTTTATAAACAGGTTTTAACTGTATTATAAGTAATTTTTATTATTTACTTCTTAGTTATTTTTAGTTAATACCGTTTATTAGTACTGTGTATAACTGTCTAAAAAAATTGATTTTGAAGTACTTAGTATTGTATAAGATGTTTATAGTTTTTTAAAACTGATATTTCATAATTAAATACCTCATTTTTATTGTGTGTATTAACAAACTATAATAACCATCATTTTTTTTTTAAATTTATAAATAAAAGCTTTTAATAATAATATAGTTGTTAATAAAAACAAACTCTTTTAGAAAAACTAGGATTATGAAATACCTTTAATATCTAGAGAAAAGTGAAGTGCTGTTGCCTCATTTGATTGAGAGCATTCTACTTCTTGAAAAGTATAATCAATACTTTTTTTAGTTGCATAAATACTTAAGGCAAAAATGAGAATGCAAAAAATAATTATTTTAATAATAGGCTTCATATTTATAAAGACGAGCCATTTTATTAAATGTTACAAAAATGTTAAAATTTATAGAATAATCAATTGCATTGCATTAGGTATAAGTTCTAGTGTTACATTCCCTTTACCAATTAATTCACCATCAGCTTGTATATAACAAGAATCGTTCTTAAACATTTTAAACTCTTTTATATGAAAACAGGTTGCTTCTTTAACTGTACTAATTTTACCATTATAGAGTTTTAAAATTTGTGTAATTACACTCAATAAAGTGATTGATTTAATCATGGTAAAATCAAAATATCCATTTTTATGATTTTTAAAATCAGTGAATTGCATACCAGCTCCTGAGAATCTGCAAATACCTATGGAGAAGAGAAATATATAAGATTTCATTTTAACTGAATCCATTGAATAGCTAATCTGACTTTTTTTAAATGAATTAAAGCTGGATAATGCTGCTATTAAATATGCGAGAGAACCCCATTTTCGATATAAAGATAAATTTTTTACAACAAAAGCATCAAAACCAATCCCTGCGGCGTTGTTAAAAAATGCTACTTTATTTTTATCTGTCAAAGTAATTTTACCTATATCCTGAAAAGTACTTTTATCGTTTTGTATAAGTTGGATCGCTTTTTTAGGATCTTTTGGAATATTATAATTTTTAACCCAGTCATTTCCGGTTCCTGTTGGAATAACAGCGAGTTTAATTTGATTTGTATGGACTAATTTTTGTTTCATAACACCATTGATTATATGATGAATAGTGCCATCCCCTCCAATACAGATAAATTTTATATAACCTTGTAGAATAGCCTTTTGAACTAATACTTCTTCATGATGAGCGTACTGTGTCGTGATAAATTTAAATGGAATTTGATATAGCGTCAAATAAGATAGGATGGCGTCTATTCTCTTTTGTTTAATACCACCTCCAGAAGTTAGATTACAAATAGTATACCAGTGCGTAGCTATAGATTCTGTTTCCATCCATGCAAATTACAATTTGTTTTTTATTAACAGTTTATGGATTCATAATCTGATTATAATACGTACTTTTAAACCCTAGAAATTATGATTTAATGTCAAGAAGAAAAAAAAGAATATTTAAAAGTAATGAGAACAAAATCAGGAATTTAGATTCAGATATTTTACAGGTATTTAATCAAAATTCTAGTAAACTTCTCAACTATAAACAAATTGCAGCAAAACTGAATATCGATGATGCTAACGGAAAAAATCAGGTCATTCAGCAACTTCAGGATTTAAAAGCTCAGGATAGAATAGAAGAGGTAGAAAGAGGTAAATTTAGTATGGTAGCACAAAGTCATTATTTTGAAGGAGTTGTTGAAGTCACCTCGAGAGGAAATGCATATGTAGTTTGTGAGGACCTGGAACATGACATTTATATCCCTTCAAGAAATTTGAATCATGCCTTAAATAGTGACCTGGTAAAGGTTTATGTATATAAGAGGAAAAAGAATAAGAAGCAAGAAGGTGATATTGTTGAAATAATTAAAAGAGCTAAAAGTGAATTTGTAGGGGTTTTACAAAAAAGCAAAAATTTTGGTTTTGTTGTGCCTGATGATCATAAAATGTATGTAGATATTTTTGTTTCACCAAATGAATTAGGTGAGGCAGAAGATGGGGATAAAGTATTAGCTGAAATTACTGATTGGCCTGCAAATTCAAAGAATCCTTTTGGAAAAATAACTAGGGTGCTGGGTAAACCCGGTGATCATGACACTGAAATTCATTCTATTCTTTTAGAATATGGATTACCTTACGCTTTTCCGGATCATGTGGAAGCTTATGCTTCGAAAATTCCAATTGAAATAACTGAAGAAGAAATCAGTAAAAGAAGAGATATGCGAAAGGATCTGACTTTTACGATTGATCCTAAGGATGCTAAGGATTTTGATGATGCATTATCATTTAAAGTGTTAGAGAACGGGAATTATGAAATTGGAATTCATATAGCCGATGTATCCCATTATGTTAAAGAAGATACCATTTTAGAAGAAGAGGCTTATCAAAGAGCCACCTCAGTATATTTAGTGGATAGGGTAGTTCCTATGTTACCAGAGATACTATCTAATAATGTATGTTCTTTAAGACCTAATGAAGAAAAACTTACATTTTCTGTTGTTTTTGAAATGGATGTAAAAGGGCATGTGATGAATTCTTGGTTTGGAAGAACTGTAATTTATTCAGATAAAAGATTTGCCTACGAAGATGCCCAGGAGATTATTGAGGGTAATTTTGATGGAGTTAATCAACCTATAAAAGAAGCAATTTTAACCTTAGACACGCTTGCTAAAAAGATCAGAAAAAGAAGAATGTCAGATGGTGCCATATCCTTCGATAAAACAGAGGTAAGATTTAATCTTGATGAGCAAGCTAATCCGATAGGCGTTTATGTTAAAGAATCTAAGGATGCTAATAAATTAATAGAAGAGTTTATGCTACTGGCGAATAAAAAAGTAGCTGAATTTATAGGAAAGAAGAAGAAAACATTTGTTTACAGGGTTCATGATGAACCGAATATTGATAAACTAGCCTTACTTCAAGGAATCATTACTAAGTTTGGTTATAAGATCGATACCAATACCAGAGAAACTACTTCTGATTCACTGAATAAATTACTTGCTGATGTTCATGGAAAGGCTGAATCCAACATGATTGAAACACTTACGATAAGATCGATGAGTAAAGCTATTTACACGACTGAGAATATAGGTCATTACGGACTGGCTTTTGATTATTATACACATTTTACCTCACCTATCAGGAGATATCCCGATGTGATGGCACATCGATTATTGCAATATTATTTGGATGGAGGTCAATCTGTTAAGGCTGAAAAGTATGAGGAAAAATGTAAACATTCTTCAGAAAGGGAATATATGGCGAGCAAAGCCGAAAGAGACTCTATTAAGTATATGCAGATTAAGTATATGCAAGATCATAACGATCAGGAATTTGAAGGGGTTATTTCTGGTGTGACTGAATGGGGTATTTATATTGAGATCATTGAGAATAAATGTGAAGGAATGGTTAGGATCAAAGATATCACCAGTGACTATTTTATTTATGATGAAAAGCAATATGCTTTGATCGGTCAGGCAGATAAACGCATGTATCAGTTGGGAGATCAGGTTACTGTAACGGTAAAAAATACAGATCTTGAAAGAAAGCACCTTGATTTTAATCTAGTAGAAGAGTAAAAAACTGTAACAAATCAGTTTTTAAAAAGTCTAATAATTGATTTTATAGGGGTGACCTGTAAAATTTATAATGGATTACTAAATATTTAAGAATCATAAAATTTAATTCGATGAAAAGACTACTTTTTACGTTATTGTTTATAAGTGCTTTAGGGATGGCTCAGGAAAAAGTCACGATGAATCTCGGAGACTTTCAAATATTAAAAACCTATAGAGGATTACAGGTAGAATTGATAAAAGCAGATACTGCTCAGCTTATCATAGAAGGTAACCGTTCATCAGAAGTTACCGTTAAAAATAATAATGGAACCTTAAAGATTTCTATGAGTATAACCCATACATTTTCGGCTGATGATGTTATGGTGTATTTGTATTATAAAGATGCTATTGATGTAATAGACGCTAATGAAGGATCACATATTTTTTCTGATGAAATTTTCAAACAGCAAAAATTGACTGCGAAGGCTCAGGAAGCAGGTCATATAAAAATAGAAATTGATACGGAACAACTTGATGTTTCAGTGGTTACTGGAGGACAAGTAAAGATAAAAGGTGTTTCAAAGAATCAAAATATTAAATCTAATACCGGAGGTATATACAAAGGAGAAAGATTGGAAACTGAATACACAAAAGTTTCTTCATATACAGGAGGAATGGCTGATGTGAAAGCTTCTAAATTAGTCGATGCAAAGGCAAGTACTGGAGGTACTATCAGTATTATTGGCGAACCAGAGGAAGTGAAGAAAAGTGAATCTCTTGGCGGATATGTGCGGCAATAGTTAATAATTCAGAATATAATTATTAACTTTGTGGTCTAAATAATAAAATAATGATGTTACAAACGATTTTTTTAGGTTTTGTTGGTCCATGGCAATGGATTATCATTGGTTTAGCTATTTTATTACTTTTTGGCGGTAAAAAGTTACCTGAATTGATGAAGGGATTAGGAACAGGAATTAAGGAATTTAAGAACGCGACCAACGAAGAAGAAGATGCCGAAAAGGCAAAGGAGAAAAAATAATTCCTTTTAACGGATATAAATAAAAACCTCAAATCTTATGATTTGAGGTTTTTTTATGTTTAAAATCAGAAAAAGTTAGTACTTATTTCTTTTTATTTTGCATTTCGTTAATTTTATTAGCGGCTAAAAGCGAAGCAGTCATATCATTAAGCATATTACTTGCCGCAGTAGGATTATTAGGCAGTAATATCAGGTTAGAACTGCTGTCGGCCCCTATTGATTGTAGCGTATCATAATGTTGTGTAATTACGATTAGAGCAGAGGCTTCTTGTGGATTGATACCCGCCTTGTTCAACGTATCTACACTTTCTTCAAGACCTTTAGCGATTTCCCTTCTTTGATCTGCAATACCCTTACCTTGTAATCGCTTGCTTTCAGCCTCGGCTTTAGCGCGTTCAACAATTAGGATACGCTGTGCATCACCTTCATGCTGGGCTGCTACTTTTTCTCTTTCTGCTGCATTGATACGATTCATAGCTTCTTTTACAGAAGCGTCCGGATCAATATCGGTAACCAAAGCTTTTACAATATCGTATCCATAATCAAGCATAGCTTCTTTTAGATCTCTTTTTACTGCAAAGGCAATATCATCTTTCTTTTCAAAAACGTCATCAAGGATCATTTTAGGAATTTCGGCACGAACAAGATCGAATATATATGATGTTAACTGCTCATGGGGGTTTTGTAACCTATAAAAAGCATCATATACTTTATCTCTTAAAACCTGATATTGTACAGATATCTTAAGGTGAACAAATACGTCATCTTTAGTTTTAGTTTCAACAACTACGTCAAGTTGCTGTATTCTTAAACTTAATCTGGCTGCGATTCTGTCAATAAAAGGAATTTTAAATTGCAATCCCGCAGATCTGATACTATGATATTTACCAAATCTTTCAATGATATAGGCACTTTGCTGTTTTACCATGAATAGTCCCAGAAAGAGGATAAGTATTAGAAAAAGAATAATTGGAATAACTGTAATCATCGTGTATATCTTTAAAAATTGTGAAAATTAAAGTTACGAATAATTATTTCATTGAGAAGCTAGGGGTTTCATGGAAAATTAATTTACTACTTTTACTATTTAATCATAAAATCAGTTATGAAACGATTTCTTACGTATACTGGAATTTCCATATTTTTAGTCTTTGTCATTTATATTTGTTTTATCTATTTTGTAACCTTCAGCGAAGGTTTCAGGGCGGGAGAGCTCATAAAAATTTCTAAAAGAGGCTTGGTTTTTAAAACCTGGGAAGGTCGCTTGAGCCAAGGAGTTTCGGAAGAACAACAATTTAATTTTTCGGTTCAAAAGTCAGATAATGAAGTTTTAGAGAAACTGAAGGAATTTCAGGGTAAAAGAGTGAAGCTTACATATATTGAAAGGTTTGGCACCTTTTTCTGGTTAGGAGATACTAAATATTATGTAAAGGAAGTTGAATTACTGAAGAATGATAATTAACTATTAAATGAATAAACACCTGTTTAAAACAACCAAGGATTCAGAAATCGTGTTAACTGAACTGATGTTGCCTTCCCATTCGAATTTTAGCGGTAAAATTCACGGGGGTTTTATTTTATCATTGATGGACAAGACTGCATTTACAGCTGCAACCAAGTTTAGTAGTCATTACTGCGTTACAGCTTCTGTGAATCGTGTCGATTTTTTAAATCCAATTGAAGTAGGGGAGTTGGTAACCCTAAAAGCCAAGGTTAATTATGTGGGTAATTCTTCTATGGTAGTGGGAATAAGAGTAATTTCTCAGAATATCATGACCGGAGAAGAGAAACATTGTAATTCTTCTTATTTTTCCATGGTGGCTAAGGATGAGAGTGGAAAAAGTATAAAAGTTCCCGGATTGATTCTTTCAAATCCTGAGGACCTGCGCCGCTTCCTTAGATCTATTGAGCACATCAACAATAGAAACAATCGTAAAACGGAGTTCAGCAAAGACAATTTTATCCCTGAAAACTATAAAGAAACCTTGAAAAACTATAATGTTAGCATAGAAATATAAGGATTAACCTAGTTTTTCAACCGCTGAACGCATTCTGCCTATAGTTTCGTCTCTTCCTATTAAAAATGCAATATCAGACAAATGAGGCCCTTTTAAGGCGCCTACAAGGCTAAGTCTTAAGGGTTGCATCACTCTTCCAAATCCAATTTCCTTAGAAGTGATCCATTCTTTAATGGTTTTTTCAATCGTTTCGGAGGTGTAATCAGAAATAGTTTCAATTACTTCGCTTAATTCATTCATAAGGTCAGAAGTGCCTTCTTTCCAATTCTTTTTAGCAGCTTTAGGGTCATATGATTCGGGTGCTTTAAAAAAGAAATTACCAAGCTCCCAAAGGTCTTCAACGAAAGTTGCCCTTTCCTTGATTAGACCTACAACCTTGTTGATATAAGCTGCATCCAGATCTTTGTCAAAACTATTTCCTAAATGCTCTTCCAAAACGGGTATAAACAGTTTTGCAATTTCTTGATCACCCGTTCTTATCATGTATTGATGCTGAAACCAGTTGGTTTTTTCTGCATCAAATTTAGCTCCGGATTTACCCACTTTTGCAATATCAAAAGCCTCCACTAACTCGTCTAAATTGAATAACTCTTGTTCTGTACCAGGGTTCCATCCCAAAAAGGCCAGCATATTGATAAAGGCTTCAGAAAAATAACCATCTTCCCTGTATCCCTTGGAAACCTCTCCGTTTTCTTCATTGGTGTACTCCAAAGGAAATACTGGAAACCCTAGTTTATCACCATCTCTTTTACTTAATTTACCTTTTCCTGTAGGCTTAAGAATCAAGGGTAAATGAGCAAATTCAGGAGCTTCCCAACCGAAAGCCCGATATAAAAGAACATGAAGAGCCATAGAGGGCAACCACTCTTCCCCTCTGATCACATGACTGATTTCCATTAAATGATCATCTACAATATTTGCCAAATGATAAGTAGGCATGCCATCTGATTTGAAAAGGATCTTATCGTCGAGCACATTGGTATCAATTTTTATATCACCCCTGATCAAATCTTTAAGTTCAAGAATTTCATCAACCGGAGATTTAAAACGAATGACATATTTTTCTCCGCTTTTAATTTTTTCAGCTACCTGCTCATTTGAAAGCGTCAGAGAATTGTTTAATTTTTCACGGTTGTGCCAGTTATAAATAAAGGTTTTTCCTTTTTCCTGATGGTCGTTTCTGTGAAAATCCAACTTCTCGGCGGTATCAAAGGCATAATAAGCATTACCTGATGCGATAAGCCCATCAGCGTATTGTTTGTATAGGTCTTTTCTTTCAGATTGTCGGTAAGGTCCAAAGTTTCCTTCTTTTCCCGGGCCTTCATCAAAAGGGATATGAGACCAGTTCAATGCATCAACGATATATTGTTCTGCATTGGCGACATATCGGTTTTGATCAGTATCTTCAATTCTAAGAATAAATGTTCCTTGATGTTTTTTAGCAAATAAATAATTGAATAAAGCTGTTCTTACTCCTCCAATATGAAGAGGTCCTGTTGGACTGGGAGCAAATCTCACGCGCACTTTTTTGGTCATTACTATTATTTTTTGGTAAAGATAAGTGGTTCATTCCATTTTTAAAATCACTTGTTATTATTATATTCGCAATTAAAATTTTTGGCATGAAGAAAACCGTAATTAGTTTTGTTTTAATTTTGTTATTTTTTGTTCAAAGTACTGTTTGTCAGTCTATTGATATAAAGTATCGCGAGGGAGGTGCTGAGGAGGTCAATTATAGAGGTAATACGGCGACTGGAAAGGGTATTAAAAAGAACAATGGAGAATTAGCCAGGTATACTGAATTATCTCTGGTCCGAACAGATCATTTTGAAGCTTTTGATAAGATATATAGAAAAGCAGATAATAGATACCCTCATTTGAAAATAGAGTTTACCGGCGATCAAAATGCCTATTCATATCAGTTGGAAAAACTAAAAAAAAGAGGAACTGGAGCGGATGTAACCAAAGCAGCAGGGGGTGTTATGACAATATTAGGAGTTCTATCTAGAGACAGAGGACTTACTGCTGCAGGTTTAGCCACTGGAGCGGCTGGTCAAATTGCAAGCCAAGAGAATAATAAGAGAACTTCCCAAACGAAATCTGCGATGATGAATGATTTGGAAAAGAGGCCAGATGAATCAGAGGATCAGAGTAAATCAAAAGAAAAATCTGAAGAAGATTTGATGCGTGAAGAGTTTGGGGATGAAAATGTTGATGGATTGATCGAATTGATTGATAAGAATTATGAAAAAGCAACTGCCTATGCTAATCTAGGAGAATTATCAAAGGATGCAAATTATCGCTTATCAGCGATTTGGTTGAAAGCTATGGTTGTGGCTGATCAGCAGGATGAACTGAATGCGGAGAAGGAATATGAAAGATTGGTAACCTTTGATCCAGAGATTAAGGATGCTAGTGAAGCAAAGAAGGAAACAAAACTATTATTAGAAGAGCTCGAAGAAATAAGAGTGACAAAATGAAAAGTTTAAAATACATTTTACTTGGAACCCTATTTTTTAGTTTTAATCAGAGTATTAACGCACAAGACTGGCCAGATTTGAATCGATTTAGAGAACAGAATAAGAGTTTAGGTTTACCGGCTGAAGGTGAACAGCGTATTGTTTTTATGGGGAATAGTATCATTGAAGGTTGGCCTAACTACGATCCTGAATATTTTGCGAACCCGAGTTATATCAACAGGGGGATAGGCGGTCAAACCACGCCACAAATGTTGTTGCGTTTTAGTGCAGATGTAATTGATCTAAATCCAAAAGTTGTTTTAATTCTTGCAGGAACGAATGATATTGCGGGAAACACAGGACCAATGACCTTGGAGGAGATCAGAGATAATATCATTTCTATGTCTGAATTAGCAAAACAGAATAATATTGAGGTGATTATTTCTTCTGTTTTACCTGCATATGATTATAGTTGGAGACCTGGATTGGAGCCCAATATTAAGATTCCAAAGCTGAATGCCATGCTAATGAATTATGCCAAGAATAATGATTTCATATACTTGGATTATTTCTCTGCCATGGCAGATGAAAGGAACGGGTTGCCAAAGGAATTTGCTGATGACGGAGTGCACCCCACAAAAAAGGGGTATTTGATCATGAAGGAGTTGACCGAAAACGCAATTAAAAAGGCATTAGAATCAAATAAGTCCTGATTTATTTATCATCTAAAAACAATTTCAACCTCAGAATTTGGATAGCCACTATCTATTTTTTCATGGATAGAATTTCTAAATTGGGTAATGGTATCCATAGCAATGGTTGATGTTTTTGAACTGGCATAGATAAGCACCAAGTGGCTGCTTCCAGTTTTTGAAATATGACATCTATTGACTATAATATCATTAGGAAGAAAACTTTGAATTACAGAATCAATTTCTTTAACCGACTCCTCATCTTGAAGACTTCCTCCTCCAAGTTCAATAAAACCATCTTTAATTATTTCAAAAGGGATTCTGAACAAAAACAGACACATCAAAATAACGACGATGGAATCTCCTATATAAAGTAAAAAAGACAGCTTTGATGATTCGGGAACAATGGAGCTAAGTACTAAAGCGACACCCACTGCTATGGTCATATAACCATCAATAAAGCTAGCCTTGGATTCGACTGTAAGAATACTGCTTTGTAAATTGATCTTTTTATTCTTTATCCTGTAAAAAATACCAATTCCAAAACAAAACAAAAGCATCAGCACCATATATACCAGGATGGGCCCGGTTTTAAGTTTTGTCAACTCTTCACCCTTAAAAAAAGAGAGTATCTTAATAATATTTTGAAAAAGCGCTGCAATAATAAGTCCTAAAATCAGGATCCCTTTGGAAAGGGTAAAAAATGATTCATAAAAATACCTTCCATATGGGAACACAGCCGTTTTTTTATGTTTTTTAAAAATAATGATGACCGCACCGATCGTAGTTAACGCAGATATCAAGGAAAAATTACCATCCAGCAAAAGGGCCTCTGCTCCTGTTAGTGAGTAGGTAACCCAACCCGCTATTGCCATCATGATATTTATGAGTACACCAATTTTTAATGCTGAAGATTCTATTTGATCGGTCTTTGAAAGCATATTTTATTTTAACACTTTACTAAAATACAATTTAAAACCAACTCAGGTTTAAAGATTAATTGTAATTTTAGAAATTGGATTTGAACCACTATAAACACATACACGATAAGCTGAAAGCCTTTATTAAAAGGTATTATACCAATGAGATTATCAAGGGTGTTATATTATTTTTGTCCTTTGGTTTGCTTTATTTGTTTTTTACCCTGATTGTAGAATACTTTCTATGGTTAGAGCCCTTATCAAGAACGCTGCTATTTTGGTTATTTGTGCTTATTGAATTTATTTTACTAATGCGCTTTATCCTCATTCCCATATTTAAATTGATTGGGATCAGAAAGGGAATATCAGACACTGAAGCTTCAAAGATCATTGGTAAACACTTTAAGGAAGTAGACGATAAGTTACTTAATATCATTCAGTTAAATTCAAAAGGTTCCCAAAATGAATTATTAACTGCGAGTATTGAGCAAAAATCAAGTGAGCTAAGACCTATAAGCTTTAAAAAGGCGGTAGTGTTTAAAGATAATGCGGTATACTTGAAATATTTATTGATTCCCTTGCTTATTTGGTTTCTTATTTGGATTACGGGAAACAATTCAGTTTTTACCCAAAGTTTAAACCGGGTGGTTCATCATCAAACTGCTTTTGAAGCCCCTGCTCCATTTTATTTTGAAGTAATAAATGATCAGTTAGAAACAGTAGAAGACGAGTCTTTTAAGTTGACTTTTAGAACTGTTGGAGAGGTGACTCCTGAAAATGTGCGTATCGTTTATGGGGGGAATAGCTATTATGCCGTGCCTGGAAATGATGGTTTGTTAACATATACTTTTGATTTTCCAGAAAGAGATATAGAATTCTATATGGAAGGAAATGCTGTCAGCTCCAAGCCTTATCTCTTAAGGGTTATTTCAGCTCCTAAGATTACTGACTTTAGTATGGAATTGACATATCCTCCTTATTTGAATAGACCATCCGATACCATTAATAATACCGGTAATGCTATTGTTCCTATAGGAACTGAAATTACTTGGCTTGTCGGTTCACAAAACACTAAAACACTTGATTTTGCCATTACAGGAGCTAAGGGTGAAGAAAAGGTTGAAAAAATGAAGGGAGAGGATAATGGAAGATTTGTATTTAATAAGAAGGTACTTAAGAATACTGCCTATGAGATCCGTTCTTCAAATGAATATTTAAAGGAATTTGAAAGCTTAACTTATCAATTGGAAGTGGTAAAGGATGAATTTCCGAAAATATTTGTTCAGTCTGACATTGATTCTGTAAGCCGCGGACCAGTTCAATTCCTTGGACAATTAACGGATGATTATGGAATATCTAGATTACAGATTGTTGCTAAGGATATAGAGAGTGGTCAACAAAGTATTGGAAGGATTAATACTGACAACAGCGATTTTGAAGAGTTTTTCTATATTTTTCCTGAAGGTATTCTTTTGGAGGAAGGACGGATGTATGAATTGTATTTTGAAGTATTCGACAATGATGCCATCAAGGGTCCAAAGAAAACAGTATCCAAGACATTCAGGTATAGAAATAAAACACTGCAGGAAGAGGAGGATGAAATTTTGAAAGAGCAGAAACAAGGAATAGAAGAGGCAGAAAAAGCGAAAGAGACTGGAGAAGAGTTAGAGAAATCATTGCAGGAGTTTTCCAAGAAGCTTAAAAATAAGGAAGAAACGGATTGGAATGATAAAAAGCAGCTTGAAGATTTTATAGAAAGACAGAAACGCTATCAGGAGATGATGGATAAAAACGCGGAAATGATGAAGGAAAATCTTGATGATATGGATATGGAAGATCAACCAGATCTTAAGGATAAAAAGGATGAACTTAAAAAGCGTTGGGAGGAAATGGCTGATTATAAGGAAAAGGAAGAGTTGATCAAGGAACTTGAGGAGCTCGCTGAAAAGCTGCAAAAAGAAGATTTGATAGAAAAAATTGACAAACTAAAGGAACAGAGCAAGCAGGAAAAAAGAACCCTTGAGCGCATATTGGAACTCACAAAGCAATTTTATGTTGAGAAAAAATCAGCACAGATCATGGAAAAACTCGAGGAACTTTCAGAGGAGCAATTGGATTTGAGCACAGAAGAAATAAATTCCAAAGAAGAGCAAAAAAAGTTGACCACCAAGTTTGATTCTCTTCAGCAAGATTTTGATGAACTTAGGGAGCAGAACGATCAATTAAAGAAACCTATGGATATTTTTGATAGTAAGCCAGATGAAAAATTGATTGAAATGGATATGAAGAATGCGGAGGAGTCCTTAGAAAAGAGTGAACAGATGGAGGATGAGCAGCAAAATGACAGTAAAAGTAAAGCTAAGGAACAACAAAGAAGGGCTTCCGAAAGAATGAAGGAGTTGAGCAAAAAAATGGAATCAGGATTGATGGAAATGGAAATGCAAGGCGTGGAAGAGAACATTGAAGATTTGCAACAAATTCTCAAAAACCTACTTCGATTTTCTCTAGAACAGGAAGATTTAATGCTGGCTTTTGATCAGGTTAGCGCCAAGAATGCGGATTTTCCTAAAAAATTAAAGGAACAGATCAAATTAAAAGAGCATTTTGAACACATAGACGATAGCTTGTATACCTTGTCACTAAGGATGGTTAAGTTAAGCTCAAAAATTCAAGAAGATATTGGCTCAGCTCATTATAATTTAGACAAATCTCTCGAAAATATTGCAGAAAACAGAATACAGCAAGGAATGAGTAACCAACAATATACCATGACAGCAGCCAATAATCTTGCAGACCTGTTAAGTGACATGCTCGAGAACCTTCAGAATCAAAAACCGGGTTCAGGAAAAGGAAAGGGTAAAGAAGGAGAATTGAGTTTGCCAGATGTTATTAAAAAACAACAAGGGATGATGAAAAAGATGAAAGAAGGAATGGATGCTCAGAAGGGAAAAGGCAAGAAAGGTAAGGAAGCGATGAGTGGCGAACAATTTCAAATGTATCAGGAACAAAAGATGTTAAAGGATCAATTGCGAGAAATGTTGGACCGTCAAGGAGGTGGAGGACAAAAAGGCAAGGCAGTATTGAATCAAATGGAAGAATTGGAGAAAATATTACTTGAAAAGGGTATTACAAAAGAATCATTGGACAGAATGCAAAAATTGGAGCATGAATTGTTAGAGATGGAAAATGCGGCTTTGGAAAGAAATAAGGATACTAAGAGAAAGGCTAAAACAAATCGTTATGAGCAGCAAGTTCGTGAAATTGATGCATTGAAACAATCAAAGGAATCGGGGAACGAAGACGAAATTTTAAGACGTAAGCGTTTGGAATTGTCTCCTGATTATAAAAAAAGGGTGAAGGAATATTTTGAACAAGATAAAAGTTAGATCAATATGATTGAGTATTCTTTTGTGGGTAAATTTAGTTTAGAAGAAGAAGAAAAAATTTCAGACTGGGTGACTTTTGTTCTGGATCAGGAAGGGAAGGAGCTTGGTGAAATAAACTATATTTTTTGTGATGATGATTATTTACACGAAATAAATGTTAAAACATTAAAGCACAACACCTTAACAGATATTATTAGTTTTGATTATACCATTGGTGACGTTGTTTCGGGCGATGTTTATATCTCCTACCAAAGAGTAAGAGAAAATGCTGATCAATTGAGTGTAACATTTAAAGATGAGTTACACAGGGTTATGATTCATGGTATACTTCATTATTGTGGTTATCACGACAAAGAAGAGGCAGATAAATTGAACATGAGGTCGAAAGAGGATTATTACCTATCTTTGCGCACTTTTTAATATAAGACTAAATATGTTTCACGTGAAACAATGGTTATGAATTTATTTGAATCGACATATGATGTAATAGTTGTTGGGGGTGGTCACGCAGGAAGCGAAGCCGCTGCTGCAGCTGCTAATCTTGGTTGTAGCACCCTACTCATAACAATGAGTTTGCAGAATATAGCTCAAATGAGTTGTAATCCTGCAATGGGTGGTATAGCAAAGGGGCAAATTGTTCGTGAAATTGATGCTTTGGGGGGTTTTAGCGCTATAATAACCGACAAGACCGCGATTCAGTTTAAGATGCTAAATAAATCTAAAGGGCCTGCGATGTGGAGTCCGAGAGCGCAAAGTGACCGAATGAGATTTGCAGAGGAATGGCGAATGTGTTTGGAACAAACTGATAATCTTGATATGTTTCAGGATTCAGTAAATGGTCTTCTTTTTGAAGATGATAAAATTGTAGGTGTCAAAACCCTATTAGGTCTTGATATTTTTGCAAAAACGGTAATCGTAACTGCAGGAACTTTTTTAAACGGTAAGATTCATATTGGAGAGAAAACCTTTGGAGGAGGAAGAGCAGGTGAGGGGGCTTCAACAGGAATCACAGAAGAGTTGGTTGCCAGAGGTTTTGAAGCAGGTAGAATGAAAACTGGTACGCCGCCGAGAGTGGATGCTCGATCTCTCGATTTTTCAAAGATGATTGAGCAACCAGGTGACGAAATAACTTCGAAATTCTCTTACACGAATACAGAGAATTTAACGGAACAGAGATCCTGTTATATGTCATACACCTCGCCTGAAGTTCATGACTTGTTGCGTGAAGGATTTGAAAATTCACCAATGTATACAGGAAGGATTAAAGGAATAGGCCCAAGGTACTGTCCTTCAATTGAAGATAAGATTGATAGGTTTTCGACTAAAGACAGACACCAGCTATTTGTGGAACCCGAGGGTTGGCACACCACGGAAATATACGTGAATGGATTTTCCACTTCCTTACCTCATGAGGTTCAATACAAGGCCTTGAAAAAGGTTGCGGGATTTGAGAATGTTAAATTTCTGAGATTTGGCTATGCGATCGAATATGATTATTTTCCTCCTACCCAATTGCAACGAAGTTTAGAAACGAAACGGGTGAAGAACTTATATTTTGCTGGTCAAATTAACGGAACTACTGGTTATGAAGAAGCAGCGGCACAAGGATTAATGGCCGGAATAAATGCGGCACTGAAAATCAAGGGTGAGGAGCCTTTTGTATTGCAAAGAGATGAGGCTTATATTGGAGTGCTGATAGACGACCTTGTAACCAAGGGAACTGATGAGCCCTACCGTATGTTTACTTCAAGGGCCGAGTACAGAACTTTGTTAAGACAAGACAATGCGGATTTAAGATTGACACCAAAATCATATGCCATTGGTCTCGCTTCTAAGGATCGTATGGACCGCGTAAAGGTGAAACAGGAAAAAACGGATCTGTTTATTAAATTTTTAAAGGATACAAGTGTGCGCCCAGAAGACGTTAATCCTATATTGAATGAAAAGGATTCTGCTCTGGTTAATCAATCAATGAAAATGTTTAAGATAGCATCGAGACCTCAACTTAATTTTGATGATGTTCGGCGCTTTCCTAAAGTAGAAGAATTTATAGAAGAACACGGAATTGATCAAGAGGTACTGGAGCAAACAGAAATACATGTAAAATATTCAGGATATATTGAAAAGGAAAAGAACTCTGCAGACAAATTACAGCGTTTAGAGAATATAAAAATTCCGATGAATTTCAATTATCAAAAGATACATTCAATTTCATATGAAGCTAGAGAAAAGCTTACTAAAATTCAACCTGCTACCATATCTCAAGCGAGCAGGATCTCCGGGGTTTCCCCTAGTGATGTTTCTGTATTACTGGTTTATATGGGTCGCTAATTAATTCTCACTAAAGAAAATTGATATGACGCAAGCTGAAAATGGACATCAAGAACCTTTTGGAAAACCGGAAGAATTAAAACCGTTTCTAAAATGTATTGATCACACTGTTTCACGTGAAACCTTTTCACTTCTTTTAGATCCCGAAAATGATCTTCTTATAACCTTTCCGCGTCCTAAGGAGGCTGATCTTCCAGCTTATTATGAGAGTGAGAAATATATTTCACATACAGACTCTAAGCGAACTCTACTGGACAAGGTGTATCAAATGATCAAGACCTATTCTTTAAAGAGAAAGTTAAAACTGATAAATAAACTTACCGGAAGAAAGGGGTCAATATTAGATATAGGTTGTGGGACGGGTGATTTGTTGAAGGTCTGTGAAAAAGACGGTTGGCAGATTGCAGGGGCAGAGCCAAGTAAAAAGGCCCGTGAACTTGCTATGAACAAAATCGTTTCCAAGGAAAGAATTAGAGAAGATTTGAATAAGTTTTCAGACATGGGGAATGGTAATTTCGATATCATAACTATGTGGCATGTATTAGAGCATGTTCCTAATTTGTTGGAGTATATTGAAAAGTTAAAGACACTGCTTTCTCCAAACGGGTATTTAATTGTTGCCGTTCCTAATTTCAAAAGCTATGATGCAATTCATTATAAAGAGTTTTGGGCAGCGTATGATGTACCCAGACATTTATGGCATTTTAGCGAAAAATCCATAAGGCAAATATTTGGACAAAATGGTTTTGATGTAGTCAATACCCTACCCTTACTATTTGATTCTTTTTATGTAAGTCTTCTTTCAGAAAAATATAAGACTGGTAAATCAAATTTAGTTTCCGGATTTAAAACGGGATTGATCTCAAATATCAAGGCAAAGCATACAGGAGAGTTCTCATCTAAGATATATGTACTCAAGAAACGATAAAACGCATTTTAAGCCGTTTTAAGAAGCTTTCTTGGTTCTGCCGAATGTTGATGAGGGGATTTGATTGAAAAAGGCCGAAATAAAGCCTGACAGACTTAAATTCTATAAGAGAATTTTATAAGCTGATATTTTCTATAAAGAACGCTTATGCTTCTTCTGTGGCCTAATAAGTGAAAGTTTTTTTATTGTTAATCGAATCATTATTTTACATTTGCCACACTAAATCAAAAAATTAATTAGGATGAAAAAATTAGCAATAGTATTTTCTTTAATGATGTTGGTAGCGTCTTGTACTCAAGTAAAGATCGCCTATGTGGATGTAGAGGAAATATTGAAGGAGTACGATGGAGCAAAGCAAGCTGAGGAGGATATGAAAGCACAATCCCAGCAGATTTCTCAACAATTGGATCAGATAGCATTGCCTTTGCAACAAAAGATTCAAGAGTATCAGCAAAGCAAAGACAATCTTTCTGCCGCTGAACGTCAAAAGAAGGAAGCTGAATTAATGCAGGAACAACAAGCTTTTCAGCAACAACAACAATTGGCTCAACAGCAGGTTCAAGCTGAAGGACAAAGAATGTTTGAAAAGATCAATACTGATATCGAAACATTTTTAGCTGAATACGGACAGTCAAAAGGATATACCTATATTCTTGGATCTTCAATGCAAACAAAAAGCGTACTGTATGGAGAAGAGTCACTTAATATTACTGACGAAGTAATTGATGCTTTAAATACTAATTACGATAGTGAAGCACCAGCTGAAGCAGCAACAATAACCGAAGAACCTGTACCAGTGAATTAATTGGTTCTGTTGATAAAATAATGAAGCCCCGTATTGCGGGGCTTTTTTTGTGCCTTACTTTCTCCTTTTCTTTTCCCTTGATAATTTTCCACATTGTATAATTTTATTTACTTTTCTACGTTATTAACACACTGTTGATAAGTTACGAAGAGTATAAACGCTTTTGTTTCGAATAGATTTTAAAACAGTATAAAGATTAACATTAGCAATTAAATATTTGAAATACAAACAATTATAAGTTACAAATTATGAAAAGGGGATTTATATTAGTTTTTTTACTAGCTTGTTTTTTACAAGTTGCCGGGCAGTCAACTGGCAAGTATCAAATTAAATTTTTAGAAGTAAATAAGAAGAACTCAGATTATGGTGTTGCCATATTGGATGAGAATAAATTAATTTTTACTTCGGCTGATCACAAAGTTACTACAGCGAAAAAAAATTACAATCCAAGAAAGGACCTTTATAAAGGAGATATAAACTTTGATGGAGAAATCAAAAATGTAAAAAGGGTTACTAAGGAAATTAATAAAAAAGTAAACCAAACTGGAGTTACCTATACTAATGATGGAAGAACGGTTTACTTCAGCAGAAATAAATATAAGAAGAAATTAAAGAAACAGAATCTACCTAAGAATAAGAGGTTACTTTTATATAAGGCCGATGTTGCAGCCGATGGAAGTTGGACAAATGTTAAGAAACTACCTTTTAATAAAAAGAAATCATCCACAGGCTATCCTGTACTAAATACAGACGACAGTAAATTGTATTTTGTTTCTGACCGATTACCTTCAAAGGGCAATACGGATATTTTTGTTGTTGATATTTTAAAAGAAGGAGATTTTAGTAAGCCACGTAATCTCGGATCTTTTGTAAACACGGAAGGCAATGAAACGACTCCATTCATTAATGAAGAAAGCATATTGTACTTTTCATCAGATGGTCATGAAGGCCAGGGTAAATTGGATGTTTTCGCGGTAGAAGTATTTGATAACGCTACCTCAGAAGTTTATCAACTAGCTTCTCCAATAAACAGTATCAATGATGACTTTGCTTATATAGTAAATAAGGATAACAGCCAGGGTTTTTTCACTTCTAATAGATTACAAGGAGATGGTTTTAATGACCTATACTCTTTTACACTTGAAGAAGATGTTAGACCTGGAGAATGTTTTATTACTGTTGACGGTAAGGTGAGAGATAGAGAGTCATATGAAGCAATTTCAGGTGCTACTGTAGATTTGTATTCTATAGACGGAAGCTTGCTTGAATCGGTTGCAACTTATAGTGACGGAACTTATCAGTTTACTGTTTCATGTGCTAATGAATACGAATTGATTGCATCCAATCCAAATTACCTAGACGATAAGAAACGTATTGAGATCCTTGAAGAGAACTACCATTCTGCTTTGCACACGAATTTGAACCTCAGTAAAATTGAAAAGGAAAAACCAGTTGCTGATAGAATGTCTCCAATTTATTATGAATTTGATGCTGCTAATATCACTCAAGAAGCTGCGCAGGAAATGGATAAGATCGCAGACATTATGATTGAGAATGAGAACCTTATAATTGAAGCTTCATCATTTACTGATTCACGTGGTACAGATACTTATAATGTTGAACTTTCTAAAAGACGTGCAAAAGCAGCGGTTGAATACCTAAAATCAAAAGGAATTGATGAAAGTCGAATTAGATCTAAAGGATATGGTGAAGACAAGTTGATCAACCAATGTGTTAATGGTGTTGAATGCAAAGAAGAATCTCATCAGATGAACAGAAGAACAGAGTTCAATTTCAAGAACATCCCTGCTGCTGTTAAGAAAAAGAAATCAGGAACTACCAAAACTAAGGTCGCCATTCAAACTAAGAAAACTGTTGTCCCAGTGGCAGCGAAGTCGCATAAAGTTGAAGAGGTAGAGTCAGTTCAAAAAGTAGCTCTTAGTGAAGTCAAAGAATTGCCGAGTGCTAAACCTGTGAACGAAACGTCTCAGACTGTTGCTCTGCAAGAAGTTAATAAAATTGAAAGTGCCAAGATTGAGACCGTTAAGGTTGCCGCCACGGATCATCAAATAAGTGCCCCTGCTATTCCAGAGAAAAGCTTAAAATTGGCCTCTGTTGCCAAAGTTGAAAAAGAAATTACCACACCCGAAGTGGCCTTGGAAGAAAACATTATAGAACAGCAAGAAGCAGGAAAAGAAGAAAAAACGGTAGAAAATAAAATTCAGAAAACAGAAAACAAAAGTGGGAAAGTTGAAGAAGAGGCAGTTGCTACTGCCTCACAAGAGGAAAAAGAAGAAGTAAAGGAGGCCGTAATCATTAACTATAACTCAACGATAGTTGCCACGAATCCTGAGAGTAACAAAGTGTTGAATTATATTGGGACCGAGAAAGTGAAAATGATAGACCAGTTATCAGAACTGGAAAAGAAATATGAAAAAGCTATGCCTCAATATCCTAAACTGTCAGATTCTCTTAAAGTGCAAAAGGATAAAATTGCCTCAATTATTTTAAACGCTGAAGAACTCGAAGAAACCGGTTGGTCTAATATCATTGAATATAAAAACAATGTACTTCATTTTAAGAAAAAATACCGTGATCTCATGGTTAGAAATAGCCGAAGCACTGTGTCAGGATCTTCTACAAGAACAGACAGGCAATTGGCTCATGCTCCAATAGGGGCAAACCAAAGTGACGTTGCTCAGGTAGAAAAGAAACAACCTAAGGTGGTAGAAATGGAAGAAAATCTGAGTGTTGACAATGTAGAGATCACTGCCATGAAAATGAATGGAAATGGGAAGTATCAAAAAACAAATAACGCAAATAAAACTGATCTGATCAAGGTGTCCTTTAAACTACTGAGTAATCAAAAAGTAGGTTCTGGAAAAAAAGAGGCTCATTTGGTATTACAAAATCCTGAAGGAAAAGTTGAGGAAGCCAAAGGGATATTTACTATGAAAAACGGAGAGACAGAATCTAAATATACTGATCATGCCATCATCAATTATAATAATCATGATGTTGACGTAACTATGTTTATTCAAAGAAAGGGACAAAATTTCCAAAAAGGTGTATATCCGATAAAAGTGTTTCTTGAAGGAGAGTTAATGACAGTAACCAAATTAGATTTACAGAACTCTTTTTAAAAGTTTTCAAGCATATATAAGCCCATAACGGTAAGCATAAAATATACCGTAATATTCATAGCCCCGGAGTAATCCTGGGCTATTCTTTGTCTGGTCATTAACAAAATCAGTGTGAATGAAACGGCAAGCATTCCCATATAACTAAGTCTGTTCTGCCTGTTCGAAGGAAGGTATATAATCCCATTGTATTTAACCCGACACATATCAGCTCCATCAGGATGACCAAAAGGAGGTCAAGTAAGATATGATTAACGAAATGGCCAGGTGTTGATTCATAAAACTACTTTTTTCTGATTCAAGTCAAAAATAATTCGAATAGGACTATATTCGATATGTTTTTTCATGGAAATAAATATCTTTGAGAAAAATCTATTGTATGTCTCTTTTTGGTAAAAAAGACTTTTTCACCATTCTATTCTTATTTGCTCTTTCTCAGCCTTTGTTTTCTCAAACTGATTTTAGTAATTCATGGGAAGACTTTTTTTCATATAACAATGTGAAGGATTTTATCAGTACAGACAAAAGGATCTTTGCCATTGCTGACAATTCTGCATTTATTTATGACCTTGAAACAGGTGCAATGGAGAAGATCTCTTCTGTTCATGGACTCTCAGGAAAAGAAACAACAAGTATTCATTATAGTGCTGCAACTAATCGATTCATCATAGGCTATCAAACGGGCCTACTTGAAATAATCGATGAAAATGGAAAAATCACTGTAGCGAATGACATAGAAAGATTAGATATTACGGGTCAAAAGCAAATCAATCATATCAGTGAATACAACAGAAATTTATATTTATCTACGCCATTTGGTATCGTTGTATACGACATTGAGAACTTAAATTTTGGCGATACCTATTTTATTGATGAGAATTCCAATCCGGTATTCGTCAACGAAAGTATCGTACATGATGAAACCATCTATGCCGTTAGTGAAAAAGGGATATATTCGGCTGATATAAATGACCCCAATCTAATTGATTTTAATAATTGGCTTCAGCCAACAGGAGATTTAATCGGTGATTTCAGATCGATTTCAGTTCTTGCTGATGGCATCTTTACCTGCAGTTCAAGTATATTATATCAACTACTGGGAATAGATGACTTAAGGCAGAGAAGAAACTATAACCGAACCATATTAAAATTGAGATCATCTGAACAATTGATGGCAGTGACCCTTCAGAAATCTGCACTCATTGTTGATGAGGATTTATCACTAATTTATGAAGCTGGAACACTTGGAACTTTTGATTTTGAATTAAACAGTTCATTTGCAATAGCTGACCAGGTGTATTTAGGGACCAATAGTTTTGGGGTCTTGAAAAAGTCGTTTAGTGATCAGTCTTATCAGGAAATTCATCCCGAAGGCCCATCTTCGAATAAAGTATTTTCCATCGAGGTGGTAAATAACAATTTATGGGTAGTTTATGGGGGCTATAACCTTTCTTTTGATCCTTTAAATAAGAAATTCGGATATTCTCATTATAACGGATCCTCTACAGAATCAACTCAATGGGTAAATAAAGCCTATGATACTACCTTCCCGGCACAGGACCTTGTTCACATAACAATAGATCCATCGGCAGATAACAAGGCTTACCTCAGTTCCTGGGGAAGTGGCATGTTGGTTGTTGACCAAGATGAACCATTAGTCATTTGGGATGATAGCAATAGTGGTTTAGAGGATCTTTATCAAGACAATGAACCTGAATCAAGTATAAGAGTGAACGGAGCTGCCTTCGATAACAGAGGGAATTTTTGGATTGCGAATGCATGGGTTCCAAAAAAATTAAAAAAATTGGAAACTAATGGTAATTGGAAAGGATTTGATCTAAACTCCATAATAACTGAACAGGATGCTTTAGGGCTCACAGAACTTGCCATCGATAAAACAGGCAGTGTCTGGATAGGATCAAGGAGAAATGGTGCTTTGGTTTATAATGAATCTGGTGATAGAAAAAGAGCATTGCTTACGGAAAGCACAAAAGGTTCCTTACCCGATTTGAATGTTAAAACCCTGGCAGTTGACAGAAATAATAGAATATGGATAGGGACCCAAAAAGGGCTTGTTGTATTTTCAGGAGCTGAAAGTGTTTTTGAAGCCGATATTTACGATGCAGAACCGGTTATAATTGACGACAATGGAGTCCCAAAAAAATTGTTAGGAGATCAACCCGTTAATTCCATAGCCATTGATGGAGCAGAAAACAAGTGGTTTGGAACAGATACAGGAGGTGCGTTGGGCACTAATCCGTCAGGAAGTCAGACCCTCTATAATTTCAACAAAGATAATTCTCCCTTGCCGTCGAATAGTATTTTAAAAATCAAGATCGACAACACTACAGGTAAGGTATATTTTGCCACTGACAAAGGAATTGTTGCTTTTAACAGTGAAGTTGCTCCTTTTGGAGACTCTTTGGAGGAGGTATACGCTTATCCTAATCCAGTAAAAAAGGAACACGAATTTGTAACCATAGATGGAAGAAACGGTGCTCATTTGCCCAAAGGGACGAATGTAAAAATTCTCGATATTGCAGGTAGACTGGTCCACGAGACTAATGTGGATATTGGTCAGGAAATTAGAGGTGGTAAAGTGATCTGGAACAAGACCAACCTGAGAGGAAGAAAAGTGGCTTCAGGAGTTTATATCGTACTTTTGACCAGTCCGGATAAGTCAGAAACTGCTTCGACTAAAATTGCTATCATCAATTAATTTTTTTAACGAATGTTGATCAAAACCAAGGCAATTGTTTTAACTTCTATCAAGTATGGAGAGGCGGACCTTATTGTTAAATGCCTTACCGAGGAGGGTGTCAAATCATATATGATAAGAAGCATTTTCAGGTCGAGGAGCAAAAAGTTGAAAATTGGCTATTTTCAAGCCCTCAGCCAGCTTGATATTTCGGCATATCACAACAAGCAGGGAAATCTGAATAAAATGACTGAAGCCAGCGTATCCTATCTTTACCAAAGCCTTGCAACTAATATTTATAAACAGTCGATAGCTTTATTTTTGGCAGAAGTTCTTGCCTACGCATTAAAAGAAGAGGAACAAAACCAAGTTCAATTCGACTTTATTGAATCTTCTTTAAAATGGTTAGACCAGCACGATTCATTTGCCAACTTTCATTTGGTATTTATGATTCAACTAACCAAATATTTAGGCTTTTACCCTGAGGTTGAAAACAACGGGGCAGCTTATTTTGACCTTGAGGAAGGGATCTTCACAAATTCGAAACCTTACAGAAATTTTTTAAGTGGAAAAAAATTAATTCTTTTCAAATCTATTATCGGCATAAAATTTGATATTATGGTAGAATTGAAATGGAATTCGGAAGGCAGACAAATTGTACTAGGCATACTTTTGGATTATTACGAATTTCATTTACCCGGTTTTAAAAAACCACGATCACTAAAAGTTTTAAAAGAGGTCTTTAATGAAATTTCTTAATGTAGTATTAATTGTCCTTATAGGACATTTTTCTTATGGACAGAAATGTGTTATTGTAGACAAGGATTCTGAATTTCCAATTTCGAATGTTCTGGTTACCAACGAAGACGAATCCAAATCTGTAGTATCTGACAGAAATGGAATTCTGGATCTAAGTGGTTTTGGGGATATGGAGATCCTTCTATTTACCCATGTAAGTTATGTTGAATTAGAACTGATCAAAAAACAGATCAGAAAGGATTACACGACCATATTCCTGCAATTCAAATCTGAACTTCTTAAGGAGGTTTTTTTGTCTGCTACTAAGAATGATTTGGAACGGGAAAGAATTGCTGAGGAGATTGCCGTTTTTTCAAATAAAGATATTCAAAATGCTGTTCCTCAAACATCAGCAGATATGCTTTCAAAAATTCCCGGGGTTAAGGTTCAGAAAACACAATTTGGCGGGGGTAGTCCGGTGCTAAGAGGAATGGAAGCAAACAGGATCCTGTTGGTTGTAGATGGAGTTAGAATGAATAACGCTATTTACAGAAAGGGCCATTTGCAAAATTCTATAACCGTAGCACCTACCATACTTGATAAGACCGAGGTAATCTTTGGACCCTCTTCCGTTATCTATGGTTCAGACGCTTTAGGAGGCGTGATTCATTACTATACCCGTAAACCAGAAGTTTCTGAACGCACTAATGTAAACCTCGAGTTTTTAGGTCGCTATAGCACCGTAAACAATGAAAAAACAGTTAATGCCGGGGTCGAACTACAATTTAAAAAAATAGCCTCTTTTACCAGTATTTCTCATAGTAGTTTTGGCGACCTGCGTATGGGAGGATACAGGCCACATAGATTTGACAATTGGGGTTTACAATACGAATATTCAGATAATACGGATTCCTTCTATAATCCTGAACCAGTACCGAATTCAAACTCCTCGATGCAACGAAATGTAGGCTTCGAGCAAACAGATTTATTGCAAAAATTGTTCCTTCCACTTAAACATGGAAATGATTTAATGTTCAACCTGCAATACAGCAGCTCATCGAGAATTAACAGATTTGATAAACTTACTGAAAGAAGAGATGGGGATCTCAGGTTCGCAGAATGGTATTATGGCCCGCAGAACAGGTTCTTATTCTCAACACAATTCAACATCAATACGGATAAAAAATTGCTGGACAAGGGAACTTTTACCGCGGCATATCAAAATATAAAGGAATCAAGAATTGAACGTTTTTTCGGATCTTTAGACAGATCCTCTCAATTCGAAAAAGTACAGGTACTCAGTCTCAATGGAGATTTCACAAAAAACCTGAACCCTAAGATTAATCGAAATTTCGGCTATGGTTTTGAAGTTGCTTATAATGATGTGAACTCAACTTCTAAAGGTGAAACACTTGATGTTGTTGGCGATAAAATTATTGGTGTAGAGGACACCTATGTGGTTCAGACCCGTTATCCTGACGGTGGAAGTAGTTATTTAAGCTCTGCCGTTTATGCCAGCTACAGACAGGATATGGGGAAGAAATCAACTTTGAATACAGGATTAAGATTAACAAGTACCATGCTTGCGGCTAAATGGGTAGATACAACTTATATTAAATTACCAGAAAGCGATATAAAGTCTATGAATACTTCTGTTACCCTAACTGCAGGATATGCTTATAGGCCTAATGCAAACTGGCAGATCAACGGTGTGCTTTCTTCTGGATTCAGGTCTCCGAACATAGATGACATAGGGAAAGTAAGAGAGAAAAGAGGAGACGTCACGGTGCCAAATGTAGATCTACAACCGGAGTTCGCCTATAATGTTGAGGCGGGTCTGATCAAGTATTTTGATGAAAAGAGAACGTATATAGGTTTGACCACCTACTATACGTTACTGAACAATTATATAGTGAGAGGACCATATGAGCTCAACGGAGAATCTCAGATCATGTACAATGGTGAATTGGGGAATGTAGTGGCTAATATTAATATGGGAAATGCCTATGTCGTAGGGGGTACGATGACCTTAAAGAGTCAGCTTACCAATACTTGGAGCACAAGAGCGAGTCTTACCTATACGAAGGGTACAGCTTACGACACAGAGGAGCCATTGTCTTCTATACCTCCCTTGTTCGGAAGTCTTGATTTCAATTATGTGAGAAACAGAATAGAAACAGGAATTAATGTGGTTTATAATGGGTTTAAAGGGATTGATGATTACAATATTTCTGAGGGAATAGATAACATTGAAGAAACACCTTATATACTCAAAGATGATTCATATTATGGGACTCCTTCCTGGTATACGCTGAACTACTATATGAGAATCAAGACCTCCAAATATGTTGACCTTTTGATCAACGTTGACAATATTATGGATCATCATTATAAGGAATTCGCTTCTGCCATAAGTGCACCGGGAAGGAATTTTTCTTTTACAGTAATCGGCAGTTTTTAGAAGATAGTTACTTTTTAAGGATATAAAACATTTTTAATATCCTTCCAGGAAATCATCTCAACACCTTGTTCCTTCAGTAGCGTTTTACATTCTATACTACTAAAGAATTCCAAATCGATTTGCCTCCAGGCGGCACCAAAATTAGGGTGGTTTTTAGTGATGGACTTCATTTCAGGGTCATCAAAGGCTGTATGAATCAATATCATGTTTAAACCAGGGGTTAAAGTTTTGATTGAATTAGCATAATATTCTGCAAGTTTACCTTCTTCAAAATCTTTTAAATTTCCCAGATAAATACGATCGATTAAAACTTCATTTTGCATATCAAGTTGTTGTTCAGGAATTCCTGAGAACTGACTAATCAATTCTGAATTGAGCATTACGGGAAGCTTATATAACTGTCCAATTTCCCGATAAATAGCTAAAAACTCATCAGTTGCCCCTAGTGTATACATATGAGAATCGAGGTGGCTTGGCTGCAACCCGAAAGACAGGGCCCTCTCTATTTGAGCACATAACTCATTCTTTAACTCTTTAAGTATGGCATTGTCTGTAACCTCTTGTCTGGTTTTAAAAAAATACCCTTGATTGTCAACCAGACTGGGAACTTCTTTTTTACTCAGAACAGGTCCAAATTTATAGGAATTCCATTCACAAGTTAAAGTCAGGTGTATACCATAATCAAAATTTGGAGTTTGTATTGCAAACTCTGCGATTTCATAAAACCATGGGCAAGGCACCATGATACTGTAAGAATTCACAATACCTTTTTTCAGGGCCTGAATGGTTGCTCTGTTTTCAGCATGTGACAAACCTGCATCATCTGCATGGATTATTAGAAGCTTTACTTTTTGATCAAAACCCAAGGCCTCCAAAGTGGTTTTTCCTTTACTCATATACCCTGATTATTTCTCCGTTTCTTCTACCTTCAACACTTCTAACATAAGCATTGACTACTTTAGTCATAGGAACTGGGTTATGTCCCGGGAAAAACCCCTTATATTTCTCATAGGCATCTTCGACAACTCCTAATGAAACAACATTAATTCTCAATTCGTTTTCTATTTCAAGAGCAACTGCCTTTACAAAACTATGAATGGCACCATTGACCATGGCAGCGCTCGTTGTTTTGATGACCGGATCATCAGCCAGTATGCCTGTGGATAGTGTTATTGACCCTTTTGATTTCAAATAGTCCTGACCAATTCGCACAAGATTTACCTGTCCCATTAATTTGCTTCGAATACCGATATAGAAATCTTCTTCACTTAGGTCTTTGAAATCGTCCCATTTGGCTTCTCCTGCGATACAAATAATCGAATCTAAGGAAGGAATGGACTCCAAAAGCGCTTTAATTGAGTCGGTCTTTGTTATATCAACCAGGTAATCTCCACTATTTCTTCCCGCGATAAGAACTTCGTGTTTTTCATTTAGGTGCGCCGCAACTTTTTTCCCAATTGTCCCGTTACCCCCGATTATCAATATTTTCATGATTCAGATCTTTAGGTAAAGATAAAGAAAAGCATAATTTTATTTGTTAAGATCATCCAGGAGTTTTCTGGCCCCCTTTGTTACAGAAGTATAGTGTTTATAGACCCATTTGGAAAACAAAAAGTGAAAAATGATGGCTAATGGAACATACCAGATCCATAGTTTGGAATCAAGAAGAAAATCCTTGTCTCTCATAATTTTCCCCATTACAGGTAGAACAGCCAAAACAAAAACAAAGCCTAAATAGTAAGCTGTTTTCTGAACTTTGATGAATTGGCTTTTTTCATGGGCGTATTGTTTCAATGATTCTCGATAAGAGTTTCCTGATACATCAATTTTTTTCATTCTTCCAATAGAGCGCATAGACAAGATGGGAAGAATAACACAAAAGCTAATGCTAATGGTGCCGCATAAGATCAGATACCAGGTATCGAGTTTGCCGAAGTTTAATAGGGTAAACAAGGCCATTGCAAAGCAAATGATGGTACCTGCAGCTTCTGGGAGTGAAATTCCTCTCAATTTATCTTTATACTTCTTTTGAGTCATTTCAACCACCATTTTATCGGTTAAAAGCTTTTGCCGGTTCAGTTCCTGGCTCATATTTCCCCAGAGGGTCTTCATTTCTTCAAGTTCCATGATATTATTTAACGATTTGACTTTTTAGTTTTTGTTTGATCCTCGATATTCTGGTTCCCACATTGGTTGTTGAGAACCCTGTGATATTTGAAATATCTTCATGACTTTTTCCTTCCAGATATAACAGGATGATCCCTTTTTCAACGACACTGAGTTCCTGTATGTTTTTGTATAACCAGTCGACTCGTTGCTCCATTATGGGATCAAAAGGTTCCATTCGAAAACCATCCAGTTGGTCCGAAGAGACCTTTCTGATACCTGACTTCTGCTTGTTTAGAAAAGAAATTGCGGTATTGAGAGCAACTCGATACATCCAGGTACTCCATTTGGATTTGGAACTGAAGGAATCGTGAGACTTCCAGAGTTGATATACGATCTCTTGGTAAAGGTCTTTTCGATCTTCTTCATGTTCAAAATACACACGGGAAATCTTGTAGATGATCCCTTCGTGTTCACGAATCAATTTGATAAAATCATACTGTTTATTCACACCTTATAGTTTCAACAAGCCAAGAGTTTACCTTTTTTCGCAAGACTATTTAGAAGGCTGACCTGAAGCCCTGAAGCAAAGACAAGAATTCCAAAGATATAGTCATAATTCTCGTAGCCTATGGCAAAATAGGAAATTAAAAGGATTACCGAAGCCCAGATGACCGCGTTGATGATGATGAATTTTTTCATTTGATAGCGTTTAAATTAATACACTGTTTTACAATTAGTATGGAGAAAGGAAGAAAAATCACACCAAACAGGATTTTTTTTAAATAAACTCTATTTCAATGCTTCCTCAGACTTCGAAATATACCAGACATTCTTATCCAGGTCTACACCGCCTTTCATTTGTTCCTGAACAACGCGGTCAATGATGAATACTCCTTTTTCAGCCATATTGTCGAAGGAATCAATCCCATTGTTGGGAAAATTTTGCCTGGTTCGGTGGATATTGAAACGGTCAGATAAATTATTTCCAAAAACTGCTTCAATGCCATCTTTACCGATCATAAAACCAAGTAATCCACCCCAGGTGGCGGTTGGATTATCTGAATCCCACCCGCTTAGCACACCAATTTTAATGGTTTCAATAATGTCTCCTTCTCCATATAACAAGCTGACAATACTGGAAGCATAATTGATCCCTGCGGCGAAACACCCATTACAGTAAAGTTTTTTTGAAGTGATATCATAACCATCTTCTTGCGCTACTTGATATCTTTGATAAACCGAATCACGGGCTTTTTCCCAGGGAACTCCAGTATCATATTGACTTTTAACAAAATCAAACATTTTAGATGAATACGAGTCTTCAGGAAGTCTTTTTCTGGCTTCATTCGCCATCCAGTGAATTTTTTCTTTCATACTCAGGTTCTGATCAACATATGACGCTAAAGAATACATTACCACATAATATTCTGAAATCCATGCCGCATCTTCCCTGGCTGTTGTTCTAATGGGCAGATAAGCCATTTTTAGAGCAATATCAGGACGCGCAGGTGCAAATAGACCAAATATTTCTGTAGTGAGCTGGGCATCGATCATCATATAATTTTCATTATTTTCCGGTTGACTAGTTGCGGGGGGTAACATTCCTGTGCTCATAAGATCGAAAGCTGTTTGATTTGATACCCATAAAAAATTCTCCTCTTCAGCTTTGATGTGTTTTAGCCAGCCATCTCTAATTTGTTCCGGGCTTAGTACTGTGGCTTTATTGGTATAGAGAAGTTGCTGATACATATATTCTATATCCGTATCATCATCTGAGCCCCAAATACTGTCTTCACTGATCAATACAAAATCAATTGTCGGTGATAAATTACTTGGGATCCCCTCACCCCAGATACTAGGGAGATCCTGTTTTCCCCAATTCTCTCTTGTATAAAAATCACCAGTTTTGATATCACCAATATTCCCGATCTTATCCATTTCAGTAATCAATCCAGTCCAGTTCGCAATACATTCTCCCAACCAGAATCCATATAGCTGGTCTTTATAAGTTGCTCTGGAAATAACAAGGTCGGAGTCCCTTTTTTCATAATCTAGATATTCAAGGCGGCTGTCTTTTAATGTTGTTATTGTTTCAGCTTGTTGCACCGACTTGTTTTCACTTTTACAGGAATAAAATAAAGTCAGTCCAAAAACGACCAACAGTGTTAACATTTTTTTCATGGTTAAAAATATTTTCAATATCAACTGTATAGATTTAGGCTTATGATCAGCATTGTTATCCATACCATTAAGAGCGTTTTATCTAACAGATAAGGTTTTACTTAAAGCCGGTGAAGCTCCAAGAGCAAGACTTCGTTTTGTCGGTAAACTGCCACCGACAGATAGTTGATAAACCCCCTTCTTAAGTTCCTTTTCGCCTTTTTCATTGATTTGGTTTAACATGTCTGGTGAAACAACAAAAGAAACTTCCTTGCTTTCTCCTGGTTTTAAGGAAACTCTTTTAACTCCTTTTAAAGAAAAAAGAGGGCTATTCATTTGTTTTGTTTTTGGGCTTATGTACAACTGTGCGATCTCGTCCGCACTTTGCTCAGAAGTATTTGTAATGACGCAACTTAAAATTGTATTTTCTTGCTGCCCGATGCTTTCTTTTGTAAGCTTTAGCTCTGAATAATCGAACTTCGCAAAGCTAAGACCAAAACCAAAAGGATACATGGGCTCTTTAGTCATATAGCGATATGTTCTTCCCTTCATGCTATAATCTTCATAAGGGGGCAACTGATCAAGGCTTTTCGGGAAAGTAATAGGGAGTCTTCCCGAAGGAGATACATTACCAAACAAAATATCAGCAGCAGCAGTTCCTCCTTCTTCTCCTGGATACCAGGCAAAAAGAACTGCATCTGCAAGCTCATGGACCTCCGAAAGGTTCATCGGACAACCTCCGGTTATGATGACAATTACTGGTTTTCCATGATTACCTTTGATCTTTTTTAAATAATCTAATTGATTTTTAGGAATATTATAATCCAATCTGTCTCCAGAATAGGGTGATGAGATTGATTCTCCTTCTTCTCCTTCTATATGTCTTGTCAAGCCCATAACGACGATGTTGGCATCTGCATCAGCTGCGCCACCTGAGCTCCAATCTATAGGGTTAACATTCGGTTGATCCAGTGTTGTACCAGGACTATACTGTACCTGACTTCCAAGAGCAACTCTTGAAGCAATACCCTCGAGAAAGGTCACGATTTGTGAATTAACACCAAAATAATTTCCAAGCAAGGCATCAATTGAGGCTGCGTTTGGCCCAACTACATAATACCTGTCAAGATTATTCTTGAGGGGCAATATTCCATTATTCTTTAATAAAACCATAGATTTTACAGCAGTTTCATAGGCAAGCTCCCGGTGTTCCTTACTATCGATCACATTGTAGGAAATCTGGTTATAAGGATTGCTCTCTAAAGGATCAAAAAGGCCCAATTTAAATCGGGTTTTAAGCAGTTTAGCCAATTGCTCATCTATATCCGACTCCTTTATCATTCCCAACGCTACTGCTTCTGTTAAGGCTGAAAAAGTATCTCCACAGTTCAAACTTACACCGCTCTTTAATGCTAAAACTGCAGCTTCAACTCTATTAGATACCGTTCCATGCCCTATCTCAGAATAGAAATCAGTAAGCGCTCCACAATCGGTTAAAATATGACCTTTAAACCCCCATTGATCAACTAATATATCTGTCAGAAGACTATTACTGCCGCAACAAACTTCGTCATTGGTTCTATTGTAGGCACACATGATCGATTCTACATTTGAGGACACCAATTGTTCAAAGGCTGGCAAATAGGTTTCGTATAGATCTTTTTGACTCACTTTGGCATTGAATTCATGTCTCAATTTTTCAGGCCCGCTATGCACTGCATAATGTTTAGCACAAGCGGCTGTCTTCAAATAGATGGGATGATCACCTTGCAGCCCTTTTACAAAGGATGCCCCCAGCATTCCGGTTAAATAAGGGTCTTCTCCATAGGTTTCTTGCCCGCGTCCCCAGCGAGGATCTCTAAAGATATTTACATTTGGTGTCCAGAAGCTAAGTCCGTTATAGCGCTTATAATTGCCTGCCTTTTGAGCTGCATTGAACATAGCCCTTGCTTCATCTGAAATGGCGGTTGATACACGATATAAGAGATCAGGGTCAAAGGTTGCGGCCATACCGATAGCCTGAGGAAAAATAGTTGCATTTCCTGATCTTCCCACCCCGTGTAAAGCCTCGTTCCACCAATCATAAGGAAGGATACCAAGCCGATCAATTCCGGCAGAACTATTGACCATTTGTGATACTTTTTCTTCTAAGGTCAATTCTTTAAGTAAGAGATTTACCCGGTCATCCAGAGGAAGTTTAGGGTCTTTAAAAGAGCCTTCCTGGGCTTGAGAAAGCAAAGTACCGGCGAACAATACTAGACATATCACCAATTGAAATAGAGTCTTTTTTTGGAAAATTTTCATAGGTTTAGATTAAGCAGCATAAATATATGAAATCTGCTCCCAAAAATTAATCTAAAAACGAATAGGATAATAAAATTTACGAAAGGTTTTAGTAAATAAAAAAGGGAACCCAACCTTACGATCTGAATTCCCTTATTGAGTTAAAAACAAGCTTTTTGTATTAAAGATGTACTAGGATTAATTTTTGGGTTTAATATTTTGATTTACCCTAAAGAAGTTTCCTGGATCATGCTTGGTCTTGATTTCAACAAGACGGTCATAGTTTTGTCTGTAACTGTCACGTACTCTTTCCTGACCCTCATCCATCATAAAGTTTGTATAAGCGCCTCCAGAAGAATATGGATGAAGTGCTTCCTGATAACCTTTGGCCCAGTCAGTAATTTTTTTTGCATTGGCAGGGTCAGGATCAACTCCAACAAAAACTCCGGCATACTTCGCATCTCTATAGGCCCAAGGGGTATCCGTTATTCCTGGTCTGCTAGCTGCACCACTTATGGGGTACATATGCATTTGTGAAAGAGGTGTTGGAATGGCTGAGCCGAATTTTTTATGCTCAGCTCTGGCCTCAGCTCCTAATTCAGTGAAGAAGTCAGCGCGCCAATACCATTGCATTCCATGGGGAAACAAACCATCAAATAACGTTTGTACAGAAGGATAAGGCATCTCCCCAACATGTGCAAATATGGGCTGCTTATCTAATACCGGTTTGAACATTTTGTCGAATTTAGCCGGATCACCAACATAACACCACACGATAGCACAGAATTTTTTAAGATGCAGATCCTCCGGAAAAGGAGGCCCGGGTATGACCATAGTTGCCACAAAACCGTTTAGATCTTCATCAGCTTTATGGATAAAATCGTGGTACCATTCCATAATCTCTTCTGTTTGCTCTACTGGCCATAGGGTTGGGCCACCAATAACATTTTTTACAGGATGGGCCTGAAATTTAAAAGAAGTCACAATTCCAAAATTTCCACCACCTCCGCGAATAGCCCAATGAAGATCGGCATGTTGAGTCGCATTTACGGTTACAAATGAGCCATCGGCGAGAACCATATCAGCTTCAAGTAAATTATCAATGGTTAAGCCATATTTCCTTGATAAATGACCCACTCCACCTCCAAGTGTTAACCCTCCAACACCAGTGGTTGAGATTATTCCTGCGGGTACGGCCAGACCAAATGGATGCGTGGCATGATCTACTTCACCCCAGAGATTACCGCCACCTACTCGTACAGTATTGTCTTCTGTATTTACCCTGATGTATTTGATACCAGAAAGGTCAATAACCATTCCACCGTCGCAAATTCCGAGTCCACCACCGTTATGACCTCCGCCTCTTACAGCTACTAAAAGATTGTTTTCGCGCCCGTAATTTACGCAGGAAATTACATCAGCCATATCAACACATTTGACGATCATTCCAGGGTGCTTATCGATCATCGCGTTATATACTTTTCTTGATTCATGATAATTTTCGTTGTCCGGAAGAATAACTTCTCCCCGGATCTGAGCTTTAAAGTCTTCAAATTTGGCTTCCATAAGTTTGATATTTAGTTTAATTAAGTTAATTCAGTATTGAATCCTATAAAATTACTAGGAAAGTAGATAGAATAATGTAATATTTAGATCAAGTAATAGTACAATTAGTTCATATACAAGATTGTACAAATTGGAATCATCACTTTTGAACCTCAGAGGGTAGAAAGCCGAATCGGTTTCTAAAAGTCCGAGTAAAATAAGTAGGACTGTTGAATCCTAAATTTAAAACCTGCGCTATCTGATCTGATTCACACCAAATTTTCCTGAATCGCCAAATCCTTCATATGGGCAGTTACAACATCCTCAACACTAAAATTTTCGGAATCAACTGTATTGATGTCCATGTATAAGGGCATGGTAATAAGATTAGTTTATGAAATTTTGAGAAATGTAAGATAAGCAATTATTTTCGTAATTTTTTGATCATCAGGATCAAACAATCAAAATTTGGTGCTATTTCTCTTTGATTTCAAGACTCCGCATGGGCATACTATCAACCAAATTAAACAAGTCTTGATGCAGTAGAAATTCTTCTTGACGGCGTTTCGTATATCCGTCTAGACCCACCAGTAGGATCTCAAACCCATCATTTTCTTTTTTGAGCTTCTTATAACTCAGGTTAGCTTTATGCCTAATTTCATTGTCTATACCTGTTATTTGATAATTAGGCGTCAGGGTAATCACAAGTATTTTTCTTTCTTTCAGCCCTGAAAGAACAGTTTTTAAATCGTTAATCTGCAATTTATAGGTTTGATTGTCTTCCGATTCTGTCAGAAGAATTACCAATCTATTTTTCCATTGATATTCAGAGATCTGTTGCCCCATGATTGTCGAGATTTGTACGAGGAATAACACTATTAAAATGAGTTTCAAATTTGACATGATGCTGCTTATATGATTACAATAATCCAGGAATTACGGCTTTTCTTTTACTGGGATAGTCATCAAATTTACTTTTGTACCATTTATGATGACCAATTGCTCTGGGCATAAGGTTGGCAAAGGTCCATACCAAAAAGGTAAGGGCAGGTAAATTCCAGGCCATAAGCCCAAATCCCGTCCATTGCATCAATTCCCCGAAAAGATTTGGACATGACACATACTTGAACAAAAACCCAGTTGGTATTTTATAACTGGTTTCACCAGGCTTTCGGAGGTGAATAAGCATATGATCACTTTTTTGATTGATCACAAAACCAGACATGAAAAGTACAAGGCCCAAAATGAAATTCCATTCGTAAAATGAATTGGGATCATAAGATTCAAAGTGAGCAAGAAAATATCCGTTTAGGCCCGCATTGATGCAATTAAAAAAAATGGCAGACCCAACAATAATTACAGGCATTTTTTTTCCTTTGGTTCTTATCCTAAATGGATAAATAAAAGTTCTGTTCAAATAATGAACGAGCCATAATATTGACAGAATACTCGCATAAGCACTTTGATTGGAGCTTACATAAAAGTAAAGAATGATAAAAAATGAGGGAGCCTCCATAATGATCCATCCAAACTTATTAGAAATTTCAGGACCCCACCCTTTCTTGACATGTCTTCCATAGGGGGCGGTAACAAATTGCAATAGCATAAAAGAAGCTATCCCTATAGCAGCCCAAATGATGCAGATGAGATTCAATGTTTCTAAAGTCATGTTATTTTGTTTTCATTAAACCATTGGATGAGATCCTCAACACTGTTTTGGGTTGCTCGGCTGGTATGCTTCAATTCTTTGACGGCCTTTGAGCAGTCCATTTGCTTTGGAGCGTATTTTAGTGTGGTTAAGCTTTCCTTGTTAACAGGCCACCTTAATTTAAACAATTTTTCATAGAGACTGATAAGAGGTAATAACGAGAGCAACAGATTGATTGGTAAGAGCGATGGAATTTTTGATGGATTTATCATTTTTGCAAGCTCCTTTAAACTTATATATTGACCTCCAGTAAGATAAATGGAGCCTTTCTTTCCCTTTGAAATACTATTGATAATGGTTTGCGAAAGATCCCTTACATCAACCATATTATAGCCGCCATCGGTTATAAAGGGTAACTTTCTCTTATGCAGATCCAGTATGGTTCGACCAAATCTGGAAGGTCCAGGATCGTCAGGACCTACAATAGCTGTTGGTCTGAGAATAATGGCATCTAAATGGTTCTTTTCGATATGTTTAATAACCTGCTTTTCACCTTGAGCCTTTGTCCAGGCATAAAAAAATGTTTGGTCAGATCTATAAGGGCGATTTTCATCAAAGACATCACCAGGTGAGGGATCCTCAGTGGCGGTAGAGGAGCTGATATAGATAAAACGGATAGGTTTGCGTAAGCAAGCGTTCAATAAATGTTGAGTCCCCTTAATATTCACTTCAGAGATTGAATCATGATCCATTTCACCTAAAGAAATGGCGCTGGCGCAGTGAATAATAGCATCACTTTTGTCGATCAAATTTGATAAAGCTTTTAGGTTGTTCAGATCACCTTTTACCCAGGTCAAATCAGGATGAACAATAGGAAATAATCCATGCCTGATCAAGGCTTTAACCATATATTCCCGGTTAAGTAGGGCCTTGATAAGGTTGATTCCTAAATGTCCGGTACCTCCGGTTATGGATATGGTTTTTTTATTATTCAAAAATTGCTCTTCATTTCATGAGAATTAGATGTGCGCAAGATAATCAAACCCCTTGTTATGATTCATTGGGTTTTAAAACAATAGGAATCCAAATCTCTTCTTTAGCCTCAGGGTCATCTGGTTTGTAATTATTTGGAAGCAATTCAAAATGTTCCCTGTGATCCATTTCGTATCCTGATTGAGGGAGCCAATGCAAGAAAATATAATCAAAGGTCTTTTGAAATTGGTCAGGCGTTCCTCGATGAATAAATACGGCATATAAGCCTCCTTCTAAGACATAGGGATGAAGATTTTCAGGAATGATTGAATGATCACACACCTCTACAGCGGCCCATTTGGTAAATACAACTGAAGGATCTGCGTTTCTAAAATCCGGTTTCTCCGAATATACTTGCATCGCATAAAGCTTTGTTGACTTCAAATTTGAAATTTGCTTCTTTAAGGGCATAAATCCTTGCCACAGTGATGCTGTTTGGTTGTTGTCATAAGACATTTGTTTATATCGACCAATAAGTAATTTCTGATCTAAACTTTCGATTCTGTCGAACATATTATCTGGTCTAATAATTATTAAAACTCAAAGGTTTTAGACTTGTAAAAAGCATCATCAAACATCACCTGAGCGTGTCCGCTGGGGGCATCATAAGGTGCCTTAGGTAAAACAGAGGGGTTTGAAGGATAAGAGCCATTTTCAAATGTCAATTCCTTAAATACACCGGAATCTTTGACGAGCAGAAGAGACCAGCCGTTCACTTTTGTGCTTTCAACAAAAATGGGTGCTCTGGTTACAGTAAATTTTGTAATTACCTCACCATATTTATCTAAAAGTAAAAAGGTACAACCTCCTGATCCACAAAAATAGGAGCTTAGAAATCGTACAAAAATCTCCTCATTTCCATCATTATTTAGATCGATTTTGTAGAACTGAAATTTTCTGTCTTTAGGTTCAAGAAAAGAAATCTCATCTTTTAAAAAATCATTAACCAGAAAGTTTTTCAGATTATTTACCGTTTGTTCATCCGTAGACTGAGGCACAAAGTAAGTAGTTTTTTCCGTCATTTTTTCTTCGTTCGCAAGTGTATCGTCAACAGCAACATCTTCCGTTGTTTTAGCATTGTTTTCAATTGATTGCTTACTTTCACCTTTACAGGAAAAAAGAAGCAGACAGATGAAAGCGAGGCATATATTATTCATAATGGTTAGTTTTTTAGCAGCTTATAAGTTCAAAAGGCATAAAAATTAAGTTAAAGCTAAATTTAAGTATTAAGATAGTATTGTGCAAAATTCTCAAAGGAATCAAAACTTTGATCAAAATTCTCACAATGGCCAAAGCCATAACTCATAAAAATAAAAGGAAGCCCAACCTTTTTACTTTGAATCATATCAGAATTGGTATCGCCAATATAAAGTGGATTTTTCAACTGGTATTTTGAAACTAGACTCGAAATATTTTCATGTTTGGCTTTGTAATTTTGACCATGCGACAAAGAATCAAGAATCAAATGTTCAATCCCGGCATACTTCATAAAATGCTTGATGGTAAATTCAGGGCAATTGCTCACGATTAAAAGTTTGTATTCTTTTTCTAACAAGTAAAGGAACTTTATTACTCCAGCATAGATATTACCTCCTATTTCATCGATCAAATCATATTGAAGCTGAACAACCTCTCTGTAGTGAGTAGCTCTTTCATTTTTAGGGAAATCAGGAAGAACGATTTCAAGAAATGCTTCCTCTTCCAAACCCATTAAATTGTCCAAATCGGTTTTGTTGAGGCGCTTGCTTAGACCCTGTTGTTCAAAATACTTATTCCAGGCCAAGGTATAAGTTTCAACGGCATCCCAAAGCGTCCCATCCATATCAAAGATTAAGGCATCTGGAGTGAGCTTGTCGCTTCTGCTATTTTTCACAACGAGTAATTTTATCCTTTTTTAGCCAATCGTCTAATAATCGCCCATTGTTTTAACGTGTCCTTTGCCTCAACCGCTGGAAACCCAAGTATGGTTTTTCCGTCAGGAATGTCATTAATAATACCTGATTTCCCCCCAATGGTAACACCATTTCCAATAGTAACATGATCCTTGACAGCTACCTGCCCCGCCATGATGACCCCATCACCGATAGTGACCGAACCAGAAATTCCACAACTGCCGGCAATCAAACAGGCCCTTCCTATTTTGCAATTATGACCTATTTGAACCAGGTTGTCAATTTTTGTGCCGTCGCCTATAGTTGTAGAACTAAATTTTCCTCTGTCAATGCAACTTGAAGAGCCGATTTCCACTTGATTTCCGATCACTACATTACCAATGTGGATGATTTTAACTATACCTCTACCATCAGGACTTGGTCTGTACCCGAAGCCGTCAGATCCGATACTGACATTGGCCTGTAATATAGAATAGTGACCGATAATGCATCTTTCGGCAATAACCGTCCCGGATTTGACGATGCTATGATCACCTACTTCTGCTTCATCTAAAATGGTGACATTTGGATAGATGGTGACATTTTGACCAATTTTTACTCCCGCTCCTATGTATGCATTCGCACCGATACAAGCGCTCTCATCAATAAATGCAGTTTTATCAACTATTGCTGAAGGATGAATTCCTTGAGCCAATTTAACAGGAGAAGGCGTAAATAATTCTAATAACTGCGCCATGGCCAAATCTGCATTGTCTACTTCAATAAATGCTTTATTCGGACCTGGATCGGTCAAATGTAAAGAACGATCGATGATTGCTGCTGAAGCATTCGATTTCTCCCATAGCGGAATATATTTTTTATGCCCTATAAATGTAATAGAACTTTCTTTTGCAGATTCTATTTGTTCCGGTTCTGATATCTGTTGATTTGTGTCTCCTATCAGTTTTCCATTGACCAGCTTGCATAGGTCCTGAATAGGATATGATTTTGATACATTTTTCATGATTGAAAGATAAGAATTTATTGGTAGTTGTTATTTTAGCTCAATGACATTTCATACAAATTATTGATGGAGAATTTTGTGGTTTTCTCCCCGACTTTTTCAAATCCGTAGCTTTCATAATACTGGCATAAGCGATGGTTAGCACCATCACAATCCAAACGCAGTTTTTGAATTTTTTCTTGTTTTAACTGGTCTATGATTTTATACATTGTGGCTTTGCCAATTCCTTGGCCTCCATGTGATGGTAAAACCACCAGGGAATGAATATATCTCACATTTTTTTCAACTCCTTTTTTATCCCAGTATAAAGTGTCTGTTTCAAGTAATCTGAACATGGCTATTTTATTTCCGTCGGGATCATAAACAAAAAAGAATTCTCTCTTGTCAAAACCATCTTTCACCCAACGTATTTTTTCTTCCGGGGGATCAACCCAATAGCTCCATTGATTAACGTCTTTCTCAGCAAGGGTTTGACTGGCGAGGCTAAAAAATTTCAAAGCATCTTCCAGTTCGCTTTTTAAAGCCCGAATGAATTTAATTTTCATGTTTCAAACGAATTGAATCGATATATCGGCCTTGATTTGTTTGAAAACTTATGACGACGGCATAGATATATCGGTTACGACATCGAGTTTTACACTCATTAAAACGACCCTAATCTATACTTTTATCAGGCATAATTCTAGGGCTCCAGATTTCATAAATAGGAGCTCCTTTGGAGCTCAACCCACTATGATGCCATTCGTTTTCAATGACCTCATATTGGAAGCTTAATTCAGCACCAACCCTACTATTATCCCTTGAAAAGAATTCTATATGCTCAGTATAATTACCGTTTTCAGCAGTATAACTACCACCACCTGTTCCAGAAAATTTCCCAGTAGCTGTGTTGAATGCGATCCATTGAAATCTAGAAGAAGATAGAATTTTCATGGTTTTCCGGTCACCAGGAGTTCTGCGAACCATATTGCCGTCTCTTTTCCTACCAGTGATGAGCCAGGCTCCGTTCAAATCGCCTTTTTGCCCCGCATCAATTCTGCTCCAAATTTTGTCACTTCCTTCAAATGTTATGGTATCACCCTTAAGGTCAAAAATCAGTTCTCTGGTATTACCAACTGCAACACTATCAGCAGAAGAAAACTCAAGGGTCAATAAGAACGTATTCTTGTTAACCGTCCATGAGCCGCCGAACGTGCGAATAAAAGCCCCGGATTTTTCATTGTAAAGTGTCTCAGCTAAATAACCATCCATAACTATGGTGGTAAAGATTATTTTTTCTCCTGCTTCATTTGTTTCAGAGCTGGTCCAGGCACCTTGAAGCGCCTTTGCAATATCAGAACTATCCTCATATAATTCAGAAGTAGACCTGCTGGATACTTTAAGATCAGGCGAGTATTCCTCGGTTAATACAACGGATAGAAGCAAGAGTGGAAAAAAAATCAGGCTTTTCATATTTCATCAATGAGTTTTAAATAATTTGTTTAAGTCACTAAGCACAAATCATGTAAAGGCAGGGATACCTGTAATATCCATACCAGTGATCAGGAGGTGAATATCATGAGTACCTTCATAAGTAATAACTGATTCAAGGTTCATCATGTGTCTCATGATAGAATAGTCACCTGTGATACCCATTGCCCCAAGGATTTGGCGTGCTTCACGAGCAATATTCAGCGCCATTTCCACATTATTTCTTTTGGCCATAGAAATCTGTGCAGTTGTAGCACGGTTTTCATTTTTCAAAACTCCTAATCTCCAGGTTAGTAGTTGGGCTTTTGTAATCTCAGTAATCATTTCAGCCAGCTTTTTTTGTTGCAATTGAAAACCGGCAATTGGCTTACCAAATTGAATTCTTTCCTTGGAGTAACGCAAAGCAGTATCGTAGCAGTCCATGGCTGCTCCTATTACACCCCATGCAATCCCGTATCTGGCCGAATCGAGACATCCCAACGGAGCACCCAAACCACTTTTATTTGGCAGTAGGTTTTCTTTGGGAACTTTTACATTATCAAAGATCAATTCTCCTGTTGCAGAGGCTCTTAAAGACCATTTATGATGTGTTTCGGGGGTTGAGAACCCTTCCATGCCTCTTTCTACGATCAGGCCGTGAATTCTACCCTCCTCATTTTTAGCCCATACGATGGCTATATCTGCAAAAGGTGAATTGGAGATCCATAGTTTTGCACCATTAAGCAGGTAGTGGTCGCCCATATCCTTAAACTTGGTCTCCATTCCTCCCGGGTTTGATCCGTGGTTGGGTTCTGTAAGACCAAAGCAACCTATCATTTCTCCTGATGCAAGTTTTGGAAGAAACTTATTTTTTTGATTTTCGTTTCCGTATTTCCAGATTGGGTACATGACTAATGAAGACTGAACAGAAGCCGTTGATCTGATTCCAGAGTCTCCTCTTTCAATTTCCTGCATGATCAAACCATAAGAGATTTGATCCAAGCCGGCCCCACCATACTCTTCAGGAATATATGGTCCAAAAGCACCAATTTCAGCCAGGCCATTTAGCAATTGATCAGGAAATTTAGCTTCCTGAGCAGCATCCTCTATAATTGGTGAAACTTCTCTCTTTACCCAATCCCTGCAAGCATCCCGAACAAGTTTATGCTCTTCAGTTAACAAATCATCTAGAAGAAAATAATCGGGCGCTTGAAATTGATCTACAGACATACCTATTGAAATTTTGTTAATAAAGCAAAGTTACAATTATTGGTATGATAAAAACAAGTGCTGTAAACTTTTAAATGCATAAAAATAAATAGTTATATTTGCCTTGATGCGGAACACGTTTAGAAACGAAGAAAAGCTTAAAAAGAAAAATCTTATTACGGAATTGTTTGCTTCTGGCAAGTCTGCATCAGTGTTTCCCTTGAAAATGATCTACCTTCAAAATGATCATGATTCCCCTTATAAAATTCAAGCCGGAGTATCAGTATCCAAAAGAAATTTTAAGAGTGCAGTTGACAGAAATCGAATCAAACGATTGATGCGTGAATCGTACAGAAAAAATAAATGCTTGATATACAGTAATGAGGATACTAAAAAGCATATATTAATGTTTATATATCAAACGAACAAAGAAGTTTCATATGAATTAATGGAGGAGAAAATGAAGCAGCTAATTGAAAAATTTATCCAAAAACAAAAATCTCAGGCAAAATGAAAAATCTAAAAAGAGCCACATTGATCGGCAGTCTTGTGCTGTTGAGTACATTTTTATTTGCATTTAAATCGGATTTTTTCGAAGTGGCAAAACAAATGGAAATCTATACCACTTTGTTTAAAGAACTTAACCTATACTATATTGATGAGATCAATCCAGCAGAACTTACTGAGAAAGCGATTAATGAAATGCTTGAAGATCTAGATCCTTATACAAGATACTATGATGAACAAGGCGTAGAGGAGGTTAAAATCAATTCTTCCGGAGAATACAGCGGTATTGGTGCAGAATCAAGTCATTATAATGACAAACTTGTCATTACGGAGGTATATGAAGGCTATTCGGCAGAGGAAGTGGGGATTAAAGTAGGTGATGAAGTCATTAAGATTGATGATATTTTTGTAGCTGAGTATGACAGTAATCAGATTTCGACTTTATTAAAAGGAATTCCTGACAGCACGGTAAAGCTGATCATAAAGAGACAAAATGAAACACTTAATTTCACTGTAAAACGAGAAAAAATTATTGTTGATCCTGTTCCTCATTTTCAAATGGTCAGTCCTGAAATTGGGTATATCGCTTTTAACAAATTCAACAATAAAGCTTCGGCTTCTGTAAAATCAGCTTTTGTAGACTTAAAAGGGCAGGGAATGAACAAGTTGATTCTTGACCTTAGGGGTAATCCTGGCGGATTATTAAATGAGGCGATTAATATCACAAATTTCTTTGTTCCCAAGAATGAAGTAGTGGTTAGCACGAAAGCCAAATTAAAAAAATGGAGTGAAGTATACAGAACCAGGTACGAACCTATTGACCTGGATATTCCAATAGTGGTATTGATCGATGGCAAATCAGCTTCTGCAGCTGAAATTGTGGCAGGATCTTTACAAGATCTGGATCGGGCAGTTATCCTGGGCGAAAGATCATTTGGAAAGGGATTGGTTCAACGGTACAGAAATCTTACTTATGGGACCAAGTTAAAACTGACAATTTCTAAATATTATACTCCTAGTGGAAGAAATATTCAGGAACTTGATTATACGCATCGTGATGGAGAAGATGTGCCTAAATTTGCTGAAGAAAACAGACATTCCTTTAAAACAAAAAACGGTCGAACAGTTTATGACGGAGGGGGGATATCACCTGATATTAAAATAGAGAAAGCAGCATTGACAGAATCAACAAAAGCCCTGTTGAGGTCAGATGCCATTTTTAACTTTGCTTCTGATTATTTTCATCGCAACTCAAGTATTGCAAAACCAGAAACCTATGTTTTTGAAGATGCCGGGTATGATCAATTTATTTCCTTTTTGCAAGAAGGTCATTCAAATTTTCAAACCAAATCTGAAAAGAAGTTCGAAGCGGCTTACGAACTTTCAGAAAAAGAGGATCTTTCAGAAGGAATTCAAGTGTCATATATGACACTTGCAAAACAACTGGAGAAGGAAAAAATGGAGGAATTGAATAAGAACAGGGAAAATATCAAAGAACTGCTGAGCGATGAAATTATCAACCGATATTATTTTAAAAAGGGTGAGTATCAAAACGACATTGTATTTAGCTCTTTTATAAAAGAGGCTATATCAGTACTTGAAAATAAAGATCAATACAGAAGTATTTTAGTGAATGAAAAAAATTAAAAGAACAAGGGCTCAGATCTCTACAAATGCTATTGAAAGGATTTATATCACGATGCGGCATTTATTTATAAGAGGGTTTTATAAACCGATGGGTGTTTCTGGTAACGCCTTGATCAATGAACTATTGATCTTACAACCTGAAATCTATGGTTCCATAGGTGATGAAATCGCGGAGCTAGAGGGTCTGTCATATATTATAGACAGGTTACCTGAAGGCATCGCTGAGTGTCGTTATATTAGTCTGACGGCAGATGAAGGCTTGGGAGAGTCTCATTTTAAAAAGATCGTTCCGGCGAAAAGGAGAAGAAATTGTTACAGGATAGATCGGGATCAGATGAATATTGAAATTACCAGAGGAAGATCTGATATTTACGATATCCTGACGCATTTGACTTTTATGTTCATTGAAGCAAAAAAAATTGCTAAAAAAGTGCTGATCAATGACGATGGCCACACGATTAGAGAGTGGAAGCGCCTTGAGGAAGTTGTTTTGATGAATAAAAAGATCAATAAAAATGAAAGAGAGGTACTGATCGCTCATTTATCAACATTTTTGGGAAGAAGTTATGAGGAAATTCAAAAGGCAGATACCAATTTTGCCACTGATCAATCTCCTAACAGATTCTTTCATGTGATCTATTGGATGGGTAAGCAGGCCTTGAATGCAATATTGGAAGACAAAAAACATGAAATTACATTTAGCCCGATTCTTAGAGAGAGGATTGGTCACCATATATCCGGCGAAAGCTGGGCCGAAAACATCAAAAATAAACTTTTTGAAAGAGGTTTGATCGACAGACCTATTCACGTCATTAGTGCCAATATGCACAGTGTGATGAATTCTATTTATGCTGAAATGTTCTTACCGAATGAAGCAAGAAAAAATGGAGGGACCTCTTTATTTGAGTTGATTGGAAGTTCAGAAAACAAAGAGCTGAGAAAGATAATTAAAAAAGGTGCAGGCAAAAAGGGACTGACTTTTATCAAGGATACTACTGGTGCCAATATTGATGTTCAAATTATAGATACTGAAAAGATAGATCTGGACAAGACCAGCTATAAAATAAAGCACTCAAAAGGAGCAAGACCTGTTATTATTGTAATGGATTATGCCTTTGGGGAACAGGCTTACGAAACCCTTGATGAATTATTGAAGCCTTATGAGTTGGCTTCTGGTGAAAAGAAACATTTGAACATAGACTCTGTCTCTGTTATGGGAAAAGCCGGAATTCTGGAAGGAGTTAAGGGTGATATTATGATTCCAAACTCACATATTTTTGAAGGGACCGCCGATAATTATCCATTTACCAATGAATTAAAGTTAGAAGATCTAAAAGGTCAAGGACTTGATGTTTACGAGGGTTCAATGATCACTGTTCTGGGGACTTCTCTGCAAAATAGAGATATTTTGGAATTCTTTTATAATTCGACCTGGAAGGTTATTGGACTTGAAATGGAAGGGGCCCATTATCAGAAAGCGATTCAATCTGCATCAAAGATCAGAGGCAATGTCAAGCAAGATATTAAAGTAAGATACGCCTATTATGCTTCAGATAACCCACTAGAGACAGGAAGTACGCTTGCCTCAGGTGGTCTGGGAGCTTCGGGTGTAAAACCCACTTACCTGATCACTCAGAAGATTTTAGAGCAGATCTTTTAAAACTGTTACCAAATCTTAAATTCCCAAGTATTTCATAATTGGTTTTGGGCTTAATTGAATTTTTAAAGTATTTTTGCTTGCATAAATACAGCATACATGAACATACTTATTTTAGGGTCAGGAGGAAGAGAATGTACACTAGCCTGGAAGCTAGCTCAAAGCAGTAAATGCGGAGATCTATTTATTGCCCCGGGCAATGCGGGAACATTGAGCTTTGGAACAAATCTGGAGCTCAATCCAAATGATTTTGAGCAGGTAAAAAAGGCTGTATTGAACCATGATATTCAAATGGTAATCGTAGGGCCTGAGGATCCTTTGGTATTGGGAATTCATGACTTTTTTCTTGAAGATGATGACCTTAAGGATATTCCGGTAATAGGCCCTCAAAAACATGCAGCCCAATTGGAAGGAAGTAAAGAATTTGCGAAGGAGTTCATGTACAGGCATCAAATTCCTACAGCAAAATACAAGAGTTTTACAATTAAAAATTTGGAGGAAGGGTTCAAATTCCTTGAAACCCTCAAGGCACCTTATGTGCTAAAAGCTGATGGATTGGCTGCTGGTAAAGGCGTTTTAATTCTCAACGACCTACAAGAGGCTAAAAACGAACTTGAGGAAATGCTGGGGCAACAAAAGTTTGGTGCTGCGAGCTCAAAAGTGGTTATTGAGGAGTTTTTGGACGGTATCGAAATGAGTTCTTTTGTACTTACTGATAGCGAGAATTATGTTGTATTGCCAAATGCAAAAGACTATAAGCGTATTGGAGAAGGAGACAAGGGCCTGAATACGGGTGGAATGGGAGCAATATCTCCTGTGCCTTTTGCTGATGCCGAATTTCTTTCTAAAGTTGAAAAAAGGGTAATCATCCCCACTATTGAAGGATTAAGGAAAGATAACATCTCTTATGTAGGCTTTATTTTTATTGGATTGATCAGGGTCAATAACGAACCCTACGTGATCGAATACAACGTTAGAATGGGAGATCCTGAGACAGAGGTAGTCATACCAAGGATCCAATCGGACCTTGTAGCGCTTTTTAAGGCCACTGCAGATAAAAAACTAAACGAATTCAATCTTGATATCGATAAGAGATCGGCCACCACTGTTATGATGGTATCTGGAGGGTATCCTGAAGCTTATGACAAAGGGATGGAGATCACAGGACTCGAAAAGATAGAAGATTCCATCGTTTTTCATGCTGGAACCAAAATTACTGGAAATAAGTTAGTAACGAATGGAGGGCGGGTGCTTGCCGTAACTTCATATGGAGATGACTATAAAAAGGCGCTGAAGCAATCGTATAAAAATATTGAGCATATTCATTTTGATAAAATGAATTACAGAACAGACATCGGATTTGATCTATAAGGATATAAGCCATAAGTTGAGCATCTTGCTGCTATCGGCCCTCAAACCATTGATTTGAGTCACAAAAGACAACATAAAAAGATTCTGGTGGCACCCCTTAATTGGGGTCTCGGTCATGCCACAAGATGTATTCCCATTATAGAAGCATTAATCCGTTATAAGTTTGAGCCCATCCTTGCTGGAGACGGAGCCTCTCTAGAGCTACTAAGACAAGAATTTCCAGAATTAGCTTATTATGAACTGCCATCAACCAAGGTGGTATACGCTGAAAAAGGGAGATATTTAAAATATAAACTCCTCTTACAGACTCCAAAATTGTTGAATACTGTTTCTTTGGAAAAAAAGCATATTCAGGAAATCCATAAAACAGAAAACCTGAGTGGCATTATTTCGGATAATCGCTTTGGAGTCCGTTCTGATGATATTCCAAGCGTCTATATCACGCATCAAATAAATGTCCTGAGCGGATCGACAAGTGCACTCAGTACTAAGTTGCATCAAAAAATTATATCAAAATTTACGGAATGCTGGATCCCTGATGATGAGTCAAATGGATTGGCCGGGGAATTGTCAAAACCAGGAAAAGTAACAATACCACTTAAATATATAGGACCCCTCAGCAGACTTATTTGTCAACAGCAAAAAAAGAAATGGGACATTGTCGCTGTATTGAGTGGCCCAGAACCCCAAAGAGGATTACTGGAAAAAAAAATTAAAGAAGAATTAAGATCGTACCCAGGGAAGAGCTTGCTAATTCAGGGAATTGTTAAAAGTCAGCAAAGTTTAAGATCTGAAGGAAATTTAACCATTGTTAACTTTATGCTTCATCAGGAGTTAAGTAATGCTATAGAACAAGGTGAGATTATTCTGTCGCGGTCTGGATACAGCAGTATAATGGATTTATCTGCCATGAGAGCTAAAGCTTTTTTAATACCTACTCCAGGACAATTTGAGCAGGAATATCTGGCAAAGTATTTACAACAAAAAGGATATACTGATTTTTCCGATCAAGCTTCATTTCATATAGGGAAGCTAGCAAATTTGAAGAATTACAAGGGTTTTAGGCATAAAAAAACATCAAAAAACAATTTTGACCAATCGCTATTTGATGTTTTTAATTAGTTTAAAATCTTTAAATAAAAGACAATGTTGATTCTTCTACTTCACGGACCTTTATCACTTTATTCGATTTATAAGTAACTTCCTTTACAGACTCTTCTCCTATCAAATACCATTTGCCGTCTTTTTGACCATTATTGTAAAAAGCAACTACCTTAATTTTTCCTTCTTCACTGTAGGAAACCCATTTATCATGAAGTTTATCATCTTTGAAAAAGCCCACTTCTTTTACCATACCATTTTCGTGATAATAGGTTGCTTTCACAAGGTCGTTTTGTTTTTCAAACGTTGGTTCAACTCCTTGCGCAAATGAAACACTTGACATTAGAAGGAACACAACTAAACTGGCGACTAACTTTTTCATAATATATCGTTTTTGATTTTTCTTAAGGTAAAAGTACTTATTTAACACTAAATAAACAATAAGTTTACAATAACTTAACATTGGAAAGCTAATGATATTGCCTTAAAAAACTTATTAATCAACAAATTAAACGGTTAAATAGCCTTGTTTAGTGTAAACGAGAAAGTTGAGCCTTGATCTATTTTGCTCTCAACATAAACGTTCTGATCATGGGCTTCAATTATATGTTTTACTATGGATAGACCCAGGCCAGACCCTCCCTGATCTCTCGAGCGGCTTTTTTCTACACGGTAAAACCTTTCAAATAATCGCGGGAGATTACTCTCATCAATTCCGAGGCCATCATCCTCAAATTTAATGAGATATTGATGAGGCGAATGCGTTTCTATACTTACCAAGGTACTTCCTCCAACCTTTCCATACTTAATTGAATTTGATAAGAAATTAATGACTACTTGTTCGATTTTGTCTTTATCCGCTTTAACTATTATGGGAAATTCATAAGGCTGTTTAAAATCGATACGAATATTTTTTTTACTGGCTTTTAGTTCAAATAACTCAAATACATCGAGCAGCATTTTGACAATATTAAAATTATCCTGTTCCAGTTTCATACCCGATTCGAGCTTGGCAATCATGTCGAGATCTTTAACGATATAAGACAAGCGTTCAATACTCTTGTTCGTTCTCTGCAAATATTTTTTTATAAGATCAGGATCATCTAAATCATCATCAAGAACGGTTAGCAAATAGCCTTGAGCAGTGAAAAGAGGTGTTTTTAATTCATGGGCAACATCTCCAAGAAAATCACGCCGGAAATCATCCCGATTATGAAGTTGTTCAATTTCACGATGCTTGTTTTCAGCAAATCTCTTGATGCGCTCTATAAAGTTTTCAAAATCTATGTCATCCGGATCCTTCTTTAACAAAGGCTCGTTGTCAAATAGATTAGAATTATAAACTCTTTTTAATTGGAGGAAAATAAAATTCCTCATTTGAAAATGATAGATAATGTAAAGGGTAATGAAATATACCGCAACCAACAGTATAACATTCAGAAAGTTGAACTCTAGAAAAAAGTACAGAACTAAAGCAAAGATGATCAGTGTAAGAATGCTTAAAAGCCCTGTGCGCAAGGACTGCTTTTGAAGAAGGGTCAATTTCATTCCCAAATATAAGGGAAGATCCTATTAAACTACAAATTTATAACCAACTCCTTTAATGGTTTTGATAAAGTCGTCACCAATTTTCTCTCTGAGTTTTCTAATGTGGACATCTATGGTCCTGCCACCAACCACGACATCCTGGCCCCAGACCTTTTTTAAAATGATCTCACGATTAAATACTTTGTTAGGAACACTAGCCAAAAGAGATAACAATTCAAATTCTTTCCGGGGAAGTGTAATTTCCTTACCATCAATCTCTATGTAATATTCATCCTTGTTAATGGTTATACCATCGAAGCTCAAGATATTTTCTTTCCTTTCTTCCTTAGACATAAGTCTTCTGAGTAAACCTCTGACTTTGCTAACAAGTACCTTTGGCTTAACAGGTTTCGTAATATAGTCATCTGCTCCCGCCTCGAATCCGGCCACTTGAGAGTAATCTTCACCTCTTGCCGTAAAGAAGGCGATGATCACATTTTCAAGACCTTCCAGGTTCCTGATTTTTTCACAAGCTTCTATCCCATCCATTTCAGGCATCATTATGTCTAGCAAGATCAAATGAGGCTGGATAACTTTGGCATTTACTACAGCCTCTGATCCATTAGTCGCCTTAAATACCTGATACCCTTCTTTTTTCAAATGATATCCAACGATTTCAAGTATGTCTGGCTCATCATCAACCAAGAGAATCTTTATCGATCCATTATCCATGGGATTGTCTTTTAAGATTTTATCAGACAAAAGTAGGTAATTTTCAATGCCTATATGTCTGTTAACAATAACTTAATATAGTAACACAGGTGACACTTTTTTTTGACTGACTATTAAAGGGCACTTAACATTCCTATAACATAGAAAGCGGACTTTTGCCTTGTAAAACTAAAAATCAATTAAAACTAAAAATCAAAAAATGAAAAAATTAATTCTATCTAGTTTAATTTTCGCAAGCCTTGCGCTTTCATTCACTAGTTGTGATGACGAAACAGGTACCGGAGGAGTTTCATGTTTTAACGGGATCCAAGATGGTGATGAAACAGGAGTTGATTGTGGAGGTTCTTGTGTTCCTTGTGCAACTTGTGACGATGGGATAAAGAACGGTCAAGAAACAGGTATAGATTGTGGTGGACCGGATTGTGAACCTTGTACGGGGATTGTGACCAAGTCAGGTCAGATTACGGCAGACGAAACCTGGATATCCAGCAATATATATGTTTTAGCAGGAAAAGTAGTCGTGGATGACGGCATCACCTTAACAATCGAACCAGGAACGATTGTTAAAGGACAAAAGGGAACAGGTTCATTGGCTTCAGCATTGATCATTGCAAGAGGTGGAAAGATTATAGCTGAAGGAACTCAGGAAAACCCTATTATTTTCACTTCAATAGATGATAATATAGAGGTAGGTCAGAAAGCAGGAACAAACCTAGATGAAAACAATAACGGTCTTTGGGGAGGAGTTTTGGTCCTTGGATATGCCAAAGGTTCTTTTAGAGGAGATGTTAGTGAAGTACAAATCGAAGGAATTCCTGCGGGAGACACTTTTGGATTATATGGAGGAGACGATGATGATGACAATTCAGGAGTTATTAAATACCTATCGATACGTCATGGAGGGGCTTTAATTGGAGAAGGAAATGAGATCAATGGATTAACCCTTGGAGCAGTAGGAAGAGGAACAGTTATTGAAAACGTCGAGGTTGTTGCCAACTTTGATGATGGTGTTGAATTCTTTGGAGGAACCGTAAATGCATCAAATCTTGTTGTATGGGCACAGGGAGATGATGGTATTGACATTGATCAGGCTTATGCCGGAACAGTAACCAATTCATTGGTTATTTTAGGAGAGACCTCTGATCACGCTTTCGAAATTGATGGCCCAGAAGGAGCCTATCAAGCACAATTTACGATAAGTAATACAACGATAAAGGGAAATCAAGAAACACCAGGCGGCGAGTATGCTGATTATAGAAGCAAAGCTATAGGGGCGACCAACAACATTTATGCATATGGATTTAAAGAAAGCTCGGATGTAGAATTGGATAACAATGGCGTTTCTCAAAACTTTTTAGACGGTAAATTAACCTTTTCAGGTTGGGAAGTAGTAGGGTTCGATAACAACATTTTTTCTGAAAAAGTTGCTAAAGATCAAGATGGGAATGAAACCGAATCTAAAATAATTCTAAATCCTGACTTCACCGAGCGTGCAGCAACATGGACAACAAAAGTAGAGGCAGGAAGCGAAACTGTCGGTGCTGATGTGACTCAGTTTAACTGGACCTATGCAAAAGCGAAAGGTGCGTTCTAACAAAACAAGCAAACAAACAAAACAATTCAATTGCTCATCTGTCAAAAGATGAGCAATTGCTATACTAAATAGATAAGAAAGATAGTAATGAAGAATCAATTTTTATACCTGATCATTTTTACATTATTCAGTAATTTGATCTATTCACAAACCGGTGAGTTATCGGGTAAAGTAATGGACAAGGAATATAATGATATACTTCCTTTTGCAAATGTAATTATTAAGGAAACCGGGACGGGAACAACAACCGACTTTGAAGGAAATTATAGCATGCTGCTAAAAGAAGGGGTTTATACAGTTGTATTTTCTTTTATTGGATATGAAACTATAGAGATTTCAGAAGTTAATATAATACCAGGGGAAATAACTAATGTAAATGCTAGCATAGCCCCGTTGTCAAATGAATTGGAAGAGGTAGTTGTTAGGGCTACAACTGCCGAAAATACGGAGGCCTCGATTTTGAATGTACAGAAGAAATCGATCAACCTTCTCGATGGAATTTCTGCCCAAACTTTTAGTAAAATTGGAGCGAGCAAGGCTTCAAGTGCCGTAAAAAGTGTTCCTGGAGTATCTGTTCAAGGGGGTAAATATGTGTATGTGAGGGGTCTTGGAGACAGATACACAAAGTCAATTTTAAACGGAGTAGATATTCCAGGTTTGGATCCGGATAGAAATACGATTCAATTGGATATCTTCCCAACTAATATTTTGGATAATATTCAGGTGGTAAAATCATTTACAGCGGATTATCCTGCTGACTTTACTGGAGGAGTAGTTAATATTGTTACCAAAGACTTTCCCAATAAGGAACAATACAGTATTTCTGTTGGAGCTGAATATAACTCAAACATGCACTTTAACTCCAACTATTTAAGTTATAACGGAAGTAAGTCCGATCCTTTAGGGTTTGATAGTGGCAAGCGCGCCAAACCAATCCCAAGGAGTGTCAATATTCCACCACCAAGTGATAACAATCCCGCAACATCCTATTGGACTTCACAGTTTCAACCGGAAATGGCTGCTCAAAATGAAACCAGTTTTATGAATTCAAATTTCGGTTTTACTGCTGGAAATCTTTATGATGTTGGTAAAGGAAATAAATTAGGATATCAAGCCGTGGCCTCTTATAGAAATGAGTATTTGTATTTTAAAGACATTCAAAATGGAAACTGGAGGAAGTCAGAAGATAAAAGCGTCAATGAATTGGATCCCGATAAACTGCAAAAAGGAGACTTGGCAAAAAACAATGTGCTTTGGAACGTAATGGCCGGGTTGACCTTTAAAACTGATAAAAGTAAATATAGGCTGTCTGTCCTTCATATTCAAAATGGTGTTTCAAGCGCAGGTTATTTGAGACAGGAAATATTATTTTCGGATGCAGTTACTGTATTTAAAGATAACTTGGAATACAAGCAAAGTCAGATTACGAATTTGCTCTTAAACGGTAAGCATTCAAATGATGATGGGTCCTGGAATATTGAATGGAAAGTAGCCCCTACAATTTCAAAGATCAATGATAAAGATGTAAGAGTAACTCCTTTTGAGTATGATTCAGGAGACGATGTATTTTTTATAAGTCCCAGTTCGGCAGGAAGCCCACAGAGAATATGGAGAGATCTTGAAGAAATTAACTTAGTTGGTAAATTGGATTTCACCAAACGCCATGATCTTTTTGGTAAAAAAGCAAAACTCTTGTTTGGAGGTAATTATACGTACAAGCAAAGAGATTTTTCGATTGATGCCTACCAATTAAGGATCCAAGGAGGTACAGGTCAAGAATTTGAGGGAGATGCAGATCAGTTGTTGGACCCACAAAATATTTGGACTATAAATACCCAAAGAGGAACATTTGCCGAAGGAAACTTTGAGCCTGCGAATACTTTTGATGCGACTCAAAATGTGACTGCTGTTTATGCCTCTGAAGAGTTTCAAATCACAGACAGATTGAAATCAATCATAGGGTTGCGATTTGAGAAATTTGATTTGTACTATACAGGAACAAATAACCAGGGGGATATAATATTAGACAATGAGAAGATTCTGGACAAGGCAGATTTCTTCCCTTCTGCTAATTTTATCTATGCCCTTAACGATGATTCTAATCTAAGATTCGCTTATGGCAGAACCACTGCAAGACCATCTTTTAAAGAAGCATCTATTACGCAGATATTTGATCCGATTTCTAGTACGACCTTTAATGGTAATATTGAACTTCAACCTACATATGTAAACAACTTGGATTTAAGATGGGAGCATTTTGGAGAAAAGGCTCAGATGTTCGCAGTAAGTGCTTTTTATAAAAATTTTAAGGACCCAATTGAAATGTCTTACTTTTTGTCTGCCTCAGATCAATTTATTCCTTTGAATACAGGTAAAGCCACCGTATATGGTGCTGAATTTGAACTAAGGAAGAACTTTGGTTTTATTCTAGAAAAACTAGAAGACTTTAGTTTTAACTTAAACTTTTCATTGATCAAATCTGAATTGGAAATGACTGAACCTGAATTGGAAAGAAGAAGGTTAAGCTTACGTGATGGAGAATCATTGAGCGATACACGAGAAATGCAAGGACAGTCTCCATATTTGATCAATTTTGGCTTGAATTATGCTAATGATAATGGCTGGCAATCTAGCTTGTATTATAATGTTCAGGGTAAAACCTTACAAGTTGTGGGTACAGGTGATGTGCCTGATGCCTACACCATCCCATTTAATAGCTTAGATTTTATTTTAAATAAAGCTTTTGGAAAGGAGCAAAGCTCAAATATTAATTTTTCTGTTAAGAATTTGCTAGATAGTAAAATGGAAACCCGCTATCAATCATATAAAGCTGAGGATCAAATCTTTTCAAGTTTAAGTCCTGGTATGGGAATTTCTTTAGGGTATTCGTATAAGTTTTAATTGATTTGGTTGTTAGATTGAAACTGCCATTCTGATGTTTACTTTAGATGCCCTTGCGAATCAATAGTTATGAATCGCAAGGGTTTTTTACATCGCATCCTGTTTTTAGATATAGAAACAGTTCCCTTGGGATCTGGTTTTGACAAATTGGCAAAGATAGATCAACTCAGATTCGAAAATAAAACACGCTATCAAAGAAAAGACCAGCTTACCGCTGCTGAATTTTATGTGAATGCAGGGATATGGGCTGAATTCGGAAAGATTATTTGTATTTCTACCGGCTACCTTTTAGCAAATGAGAAAGGGCAGCAACTCGTCTTACAATCATTTTATGGCGATGATGAGGGGCATATTTTATTGGATTTTAAAAAGTTACTAGATACCCGGTTCAATACGAAATCTCATCTTTTATGCGCCCACAATGGCAAAGAATTTGACTTCCCTTATTTAGCCAGAAGAATGATCATCAATAATATACCCCTACCAGATAGTCTAAATTTATTTGGAAAAAAACCTTGGGAGGTCAGGCACCTTGATACCATGGAACTATGGAAGTTTGGAGATTATAAACATTATACGTCTTTAGACCTGCTCACCTCGGTGTTAGGCATATCCTCTCCGAAGAATGATCTAAAGGGCAATGAAATTGCCTTTGTGTATTATAAAGAAAATGATATAAATCGGATTGTCAGCTATTGTGAAAGGGATACTATTGCTGTGACCCAAGTGTATCTTCGCCTAATTGGAGCGTCCATAGAGAATCTTTATATAACGCGAATTAGGAGTAACTAACCTTCTATTTTTTCAGAGAGTTCCAGCCATCTTTCCTCTTTATCCTCAAGGTCTGTGATGATATCATGTAATTTTAGAGAATTTTCCTCAATGTTTTCAGGCGCTATTTGATTGCTTGTAAACTTTTGTTCAATCTCAGCCTTTTTTCTTTCCAGGTTGGCGATGTCTTTTTCCAATTTTCCGAACTCTCTTTTTTCGGAATGAGAGAGTTGACCTACGATGACATCAGTTTTTCTGCTATCTTCTTTTTTGTTTTTCTGGCTACTCTCAGAGGGTTTAGAATCTTCATAAGTTCTATAATCGGAGTAATTTCCAGGAAAACCACTGATGACTCCTTCTCCTTCAAAAACGAATAAATGATCAACTACCCTATCCATAAAATACCTATCATGGGAAATGACTATGAGATTTCCTGGGAAATCCAGCAAGAAATTTTCTAAAACTTGAAGGGTTATGATATCGAGGTCATTGGTAGGTTCGTCA
>CAZPHF010000007.1:0-12060 GCA_964586115.1 uncultured Flavobacteriaceae bacterium
GCTTCATATACCAACCAACTATTCATTGGAGATTCGTTTTCTTTTATAAACTGACTGTAATATCCGTTTGCCTCTGCATGTTTTGGAGCAACTAAATCAACAATTGTAACGACACCACTTTTTAGGGCGCCACTTGCACCTAATCCTCTCCCGGATAAATAAAAGGTTAATATAATTAACAGGCCAAGCAAGAAACCTCCAAAATAAGGATTCCAATATACATGTCTCTTAGGCTTTTTTGTTTTTTCCATAATCTATTTTTAATAAAGATATCTAGTTATTTGTCCGGCTTCGATCATGACCATTCTAAAAATAAGGCCACCCATCAGGATCAAAATGGCTGGTATTGCCACCGGCACTTTATAGCCAAGAAGTTCAATACTTTCCAGGATGGCTGGGAAAATAAGTCCGAGAATGATCACAAAAACAAAGAACATGACCGTATATTCTCCTCCGATTAATATGTCAAGTGCTTCTAGTTGAACGGCGGAGCCTGCGTACATTCCCATAATCATATGTAGGATTAGGGCCAGTTCAATAATTACTAATACTAAATCAATTTTACTGAACAAGTTTTTTTCAAAATGACTTTTAGAAAGTAAAATGATAGACGCAGCGCCAGTTGATAAACCAGACGTTAAAAATAACGGGCCTAAAATGGCATTATTCCAAAGTGGTCTAGCGTTGAAGGCAGATAATAAAATACCAGTGTAAATACCTAGTATTAAAGATAATGGTAAGAGAACTATCGCTAGATTTCTTCTATTATTTATCAAAAATGTTTCAAATTTCTTCAGGAAATCATATTTTAAATCCCATTTAGGGAAGAGCTCGGTAAAATAACTAAAAACCCATAGGAAGGAAAGAGGGGTAATGACTAATAAAACCCAGGCTCCCCAAGACATTGGAGACTCAATCCGAATTGTTGTATACAATCGCCATACATAAAGTTTATGCGTTAAATCGTACAATAAGGCAATTAAGCCAACAGACAGAGCAATTGGTACGATGATCATGGCATATTTTACGGCGGCCGGAGCCTCTTTATCCTTTTTTAAAATAGTAAACAAAGCAGCAAAAAATATGATGCCTGCAGCCAAACCTCCTAAAAATAAATAGAGTGCTATTGGGAAATGCCAAATTTCTAAACTTGGATCAATTTTTGGAATATTTCTCCCACTGATAAAAATTTCTTCTTGCATGATGTTAGATTTCTAAATTAAATAATAAACATTTGGCTTGGTTCCCGCTTCTGGTGCTAAAACTTTATGTTTTCTTGCTTTTAATAACTGAGAAACCTCACTTGTTGCATCATCTAAATCGCCAAAATACATGCACTTGGTAGGACAAACCGATACACAGGCAGGTAGCTGACCTTTTTCAAGACGATGATAACAAAAAGTACATTTATCAACATAGCCATCCGGATGCTGGTAACGAGCATCGTAAGGGCAAGATTCAATACAAGCCCCGCAGCCTATACATTCATCGGCAGTTACCATAACGACACCACCAGGAACAATATGACTTGCACCAGTTGGACAACATCGCACACAAGGGGCATTATCACAATGATTACATCGCTCTGATTTCAGCTCTAATTCTATTGTTGGATATGTTCCACTTACCGATTCGGTAACCCAATCTCTACAGTAACCTATAGGGACACTATTTTCCGTTTGACAAGCAACAACACAGTCGCTGCATCCAACACATTTCAAGGTGTCTATGACCATTGCATATCTCATGATACTACTTCTTTATGCGGGTTAGTTTTTAAAATTTTTATAAAGTTGCTTCGCATTCCGGTTCCTCCCATCAGCGGATCGATATCCACTCTACTTATCATTTCGGTATCACTAGCCCCTTTACCATAGGCTCTTGATAATTTCTTATTATTATGACCAAATCCATGATACATATAAACAGAATCCCAACGGACTCTTTCTGTAACTCTTAGTTTTATTGGAAATGTTGAAAGAATACCATCTTGATTTTCCAACCAAACTTCTTGCTCATTTCTCAATCCTTCAATTCTAGCAACTTTTGGATTGACCCATAATTTGTTTTCGTCTTTCAAATCGCTTAAATTCGGATTATTGATGGTTCTGCTAAAAGTATGCATAGGAGAACGTCCATAATTTAGTCTATAAAATCCTTGCTGAGGTTGTGGATGCGCTGTATATACAGGCATTGGATCAAAACCTAATTCGTTCAATTTTTCAGAGTAGAACTCTATTTTTCCACTTGGCGTATAAAACTCATAGGGTTGCCCTTCTGATAAATACATTGAACCAGATTTGCGTTTAAAGTTTTTTACACCAATTTTTTCCATTTCTTCTAAAGAAGATCCCATTTGTTCTAATTGCCAGGAGATTACATCTTTAAAATCATCGTAATTAAAATAATCTTGTAACCCTAGTTTTTCTCCTAATTGCTTGGCAATCCACCATGCAGGTTTAGAGTCAAATCTAGGTTCAACAGCTGGCATACGTAAGGCAATTGAAGGTTCTCTATTAGTAGCAGAACGTATTCCATCGTATCTTTCTAAATAAGTACATTCCGGTAGAACAACATCTGCATAGCCCGTAACATCCATTGGCATCGTATCTACTACTACAATGAATTCAACAGCCTCCATGGCTTCTTCAATAATTTTTTTCTGAGGAATCGTATTAACTATATTCGTTCCAGCAATAAACCAAGCTTTGACAGGATGTTTGTCATTTTCTCCAGGTATAGAGGCTTTGATTACTTCATTTGTGATTCCCATTTCCGCTAAAGGATATTTTTCACCTATAGCTTCCCATCCCCATTTTGGTGTTGGATATGGAGGGTGTGGAAATTTAGGGACTGCAATTTTTTCTTTAAAATAGAATCCACCTCTTCGCCCCCAAGACCCTAATAAACCGTTCAGCATTGCAATTGCTCTTTCTCTTTGAGAATCATCACCATACCAAACCACATGTCTTCCAGGATGTACAATTACTGATGGAGCGGCAGCAGCCATTAGTCGCGCAGTTTTACGAATTTCTTCTGGTTTTATGGTAGTCATACCATAAGCCCATTCGGGTGTAAAATTGCGAACATGCTCTTTTAATTGATCAAATCCGATACTGTATCTTTCCACATAATCCTTATCATATAAATCTTCATATATTATTACATGCATCCACGAAAGCAACAAGGCAATATCAGTTGATGGCTTAATAGCCAACCAATGTTGTGATTTACTTGCGGCGGTTGAAAAACGTGGGTCAACCGTAATAATCGTAGCACCATTATCTATGGCATCTGACATTTCCTGAACTTGTGTATTGTGCATATTTTCGCCAATATGCGATCCGATAAGCACTAAACATTTGGTGTCACGAATATCAGTAGGTTCCGGTGAACCAACCCAGGAACCAAATGTCAAACCAAATCCGGTTTCTCTTGGTCCTCGGCATTGTGCATAAGCAGGTTCCGCGATGGTATCACTGCCATAAGCTTTAAATAAATGTTCGAAATGACTTCCGGGTGAACCGTGCTTTAAAAGCGCCATACTTTCAGCACCATACGTATCTTTTATCCCTTTCATTTTTGTAGCAATCAAGGTAAGGGCTTCTTCCCATGATGCTTCTCTAAAGGTCTCTATACCATCTATTTTCGTGCGAATTAAAGGTGTTTTTAAACGATCGTTATCTGAATACATACCAACACCACCGGTACCACGAGGACAAAGTCTGCCATTGCAATGAGGATCATTTTCATTACCAATAATTTTTTGGATGTTGCCATCTTCATCATAATGGGCCCAGGCCGCACATTTCCAAAAACAGACCTCACAGTAAGTAGCTGATCTGCTTAATTTTGAGCCAATCTTATTATTCTTTGCTCCAATGGTAGCAATATCTGAAGGTATGGCACTTAGTGCAGTCGTGGTGAAAGCTATACCACTGGCACCTAATGCCGATATCTTAATAAATGACCTTCTTGAATTATCCATGACTTAAATTTTTATTTCTTTTGATACTGCATTATCAATCCTACAGATCATATTTTTTGGTAAAATTAGAGGGAAATAACAGTTGTTTTGATGATATAAATCATATCGAATTGTGACAAAGGTCACAAAGAGTCGTGCAAAAACTGTCATTCCTCATGGTTTGGAATTTAGTTGTATTATAGCTTTGCTAAAAACTAAGGTATGGAATCACCTGGATCCAATTTTGCGAAAAGGACGTGGCCTCTGGCAATGACTTTGTTGTTGTTATTGCTGTGGCTGGGATTAAAGTCTGAATACTTTTATCAGAGGGAAGGAAAGGATTTGACTAATTATGTTTCCTTAAGTACTTCAAAAGAATCCTGTTTTCAATGTCATGAAAACGTCAAAGGATTTTCACAATTTCATGACCCCAAATCGATTGGTTGTGTGGCATGTCACCTTGGGAATCCTGAAAGTGTTGATAAGGATTCGGCTCATAAAGATATGGTTGTGATTCCTGGTAATTTGAACGATGCTAAAACGACCTGTGGTGTCTGTCATCCGAATGAATTATATAAAATTGAACATTCTTTAATGACTACTAATAGCGGCTTAGTTGCTGTAGATAAATACGTGTTTGGAGAAACAGATTCTCCTGACCACCATTTCGATATTCGCACATTAGGACATAGCCAGGCAGATGACCATCTAAGAGATCTTTGTGCTAATTGTCATTTGGGTGCAGAAAAGAATAGCCTGGGTCCAATTACTCAGGAAAGCAGGGGAGGAGGTTGTAATGCCTGTCATTTGAATTATTCAGATCAAGCAAAAAACCAACTTAGCGATTATTTGACTTCAAATAAGCAAAAGCTCCCACAGATGCATCCATCGACCGATATTTTTATCACTGATGAGCATTGTTTTGGATGCCATAGTCGCTCAAGCCGGATCTCAACAAATTATATGGGCTGGCACGAAACCCTACTAGATGAAACGGAGGTAACAGATACTGTGGCATTCAAAGTATTTGATGATAAAAGAGTATATCAATATAAAGGAGAAGATGTTCATCATACAAAAGGACTTTTATGTATTGATTGTCATAGTTCACATGAGGTGATGGGAGATGGCAAGGATTATTTGCATGAAGAAGATGCGGTAGCCTTAAGTTGTTCAGATTGCCACTATAAAGATGAACCAAGATCGATAACATATGATGAGCTGGATGTGGAATCTAAGTTGGTCTTTATGCATAGAAACTATACACATACCGATAAAAACATACTAATAGTCGAAGAGGATGGGCATCCCTTGGTAAATACTTATGTAGAAGAAGATGGACAGGTATACCTTATAGGCAAAAAAGATGGAGAAAAGCATTTGATAAAGAAGCAGAGTGAAACTTGCAGCAGGGATGAAGCGCATCAATCACTTAGCTGTGCTTCTTGTCATTCACAATGGGCGCCAAGATGTATTGGTTGCCACAATACCTATGATCAAATGGAGCAGGGTTATGACCTTTTGGAAAAAAGAATGACAAAAGGAACCTGGATAGAGCATGTTTTTGAATTTGATGCAGGGCTGCCAGCAATGGGTGTTAGAATTGAGGAAGGAATGAAAAAAATAGAACCAGCTATCCCTGGAATGATTCTTACGATTGATCATAGCAATCACAAAGATTCATTGCTTCAGGATAAAACATTTGAGCGTCTCTATGCCCCCAATGCACCGCATACAACTTCCAGGGAAGTGCGCAATTGTGCTTCGTGCCATACTGATCCCGCAGCTTTGGGATATGGAAAAGGAAGCCTCACGTATATTATTGGATCAACATCAGGGACATGGGTTTTTGAACCTGAATATGACCTTAATCCATTTGATGGTATTCCCGAAGATGCATGGATTCCATTTTTAAAGGAGTTTGATGCCGAAAAAGTATCAACGCGCAGCGATTTCAGGCCATTGAATGTTCAGGAACAGCATCAAATTTTAAGAGTGGGAGCTTGTCTGCAATGTCATAAAGAAGATTCGAAAATAATGAATCAGTCGTTAAAGACTGGTTTAAATCCTTTACTTTTGAAACTTTCTGATAAATGTTTGCTACCCGAATTCTGATGTATGACAGATAATAGTCGCTTGCCAAGGTTTTTTCTTTCAGTTTTTCTTTTGGTTTCACTTATTGATATCATAGCGATTCTGAATGCTGACACATTTTGGCAATCATTAAGTAAGCCTTTGATCATTCCTTCTTTGATGGCTTACTATATAGCCAGTTCAACATCTCGAAAAAAATTGTACATCATTGCTTTATTCTTTTCTTTTGCGGGAGATGTCTTGTTGCTCGACAGAATCAATTTATTTCTTTTGGGGATTGGGGCCTTTTTAGTCACCCAAGTGTTGTATATCTATATGTTTTCAAAAGGACTTAAAAATAGTTCGCAGAGACAAAAACTCCTGGCATTTGCCCCGTTTTTAGTTTTTTTTGTGGCATTGATCAGTATTTTACGAACAGGGCTTCAGGATTTTTTTATTCCTGTAGTCGTTTATGGAATCGCCATCTCAGTATTTGGTTCTGTAAGTTTATTGAAGTATCTGTCAGATAAGGATGCGGCGAGCAGAAATCTTGTAGCTGGAGCCCTTTTATTTATTATATCTGATAGTATGATCGCCCTGCATAAATTTCAAGAACCTCGCTCCTTTTATCCAGTGGCCATAATGCTCACTTATGTCATCGCCCAATACCTCATTGCAGTTTTTATGCTTCGATCAGAAAAGGATACACTAAATCTCCCTGACTCATAAATATTATTTAAACATGTCCATTCCAGGGATATCAGGTAATCCTCCTTTTGCAGCGGCGGCCATTTCTGTTTCATTGATCTGATTTGCTTTTTCAATAGCTTTGTTAAGGGCTAGGATGAGGTAATCTTCTAGGGCCTCCTTATCTGCCAGTAGTTCATTGTCTATGGCAATATTCTTGATTTCTCTATTCCCTGTAACAGTCACCACTACCATTCCATTTCCGGCGTCGCCATCAACCATGACTGTATTCAAACGGGTTTTAGTTTCCTCTATTTTGGCCTGTGCTTCCTTTAATTTGGCCATCATTCCTTCCATATCTCCAAACATAATCTGTTAATTTTATTCGTTAATTGCTTATTTATTAGCTTGACTATCTTTTGTAAAATTAAGATTTTAACTGACACCCTCCTTTTAATGAGAAAATTAAATGTAATTGTCATAATATTATCTCTTACTTTTGTAATTACCTGTGAAAAAGAGAATTCAAAACATACTAAAGATACAAATATGTCTAAAAAGGAGATAAAGCCTCCAATTGCTGAAATAATTCCCAAAGAAATGGAAATTCACGGAGATGTACGATGTGATAATTATTATTGGCTGAATGAAAGAGAGAATCCCAAAGTGATCGATTATTTGAATGCTGAGAATGCCTATTACGATTCCATGACTTCGCATACAAATCAATTTCAAGAAGATCTTTTTGAAGAGATGAAGTCGAGAATTAAAGAAGATGATGAATCAGTGCCTTATAGAAAAAATGGTTATTACTATATCACTAAGTACGAAACAGGCAAGCAGTACCCTGTATATACTAGAAAAAAGGATAACCTTGAAGCTGAGGAAGAAGTTATTGTTGATGTAAATGAATTGGCAAAGGGACATGACTATTATGCGTTAACAGGTCTTAATGTAAACAGAATCAATACTATAGTCTCTTTTGGAGTGGATACTATTAGTAGAAGGCAGTATGATATACGTTTCAAAAATCTTGAAACGCAGGAATTGTTTCCTGAAGTTATTAAAAATACAACTGGCAGTACTGCTTGGGCCAATGATCACAAGACTGTTTTTTATGCCAGAAAAGACCCTGTTACCCTGAGAAGTGATAAAATTTATAAGCATGTTCTGGGAACAGATTTTCAAGATGATGTATTGATTTATGAAGAAAAAGATGAAGCTTTCTGGGCTTTTGTATATAAATCAAAATCAAATAAGTTTATTATCATAGGGTCTTATAGCACCTTGTCAACCGAATACCGCTTTTTAGATGCAGACCATCCTGAAGGAACATTTAGAATAATTCAGCCAAGAGAGAGAGAGTTAGAATACAGTGTAGCTCATTATGATAATGATTTTTATATCCTTACAAATTACAATAACGCGCTTAATTTCAAATTGATGAAAACGCCTATTGGTAAAACTGAAAAGGAAAACTGGATAGATGTTATACCCCATAGAGATGATACTCTGTTAGAGGATATTTCAATATTTAAGGACTATTTGGTTTTGGAGGAAAGACATAACGGTTTGAACAAAATCCGAATAAAAAGATGGGACGGAAGCGATGATTATTATTTACCTTTTGAAGAGGAGACATATTCGGCAGCTGTTTATAATAATCCTGAGTTTGATACTAATGTGATCAGGTATAGTTATAATTCACTTACAACCCCGAATTCGGTTGTTGACTTTAATGTTGATGACCATTCTAAAGAAATCAAAAAAGAACAGGAAGTCTTGGGAGGTACCTTTAAGAAGGAGAATTATAAAAGCGAAAGAATATGGGCCAAGACCAGGGATGGAAAACAAGTGGCCATTTCTTTGGTTTACAATAAATCAACTAAGATTAATGAGGATACGCCTTTGCTGCTGTATGCCTATGGGTCATATGGAAGTATCGTAAGTGACAGGTTTAGTTCAGTACGTCTGAGTTTACTCGACAGAGGATTCGTATATGCAATTGCCCATGTCAGAGGTGGTGAATATTTGGGTCGTATTTGGTATGAAGACGGTAAGATGTTTACCAAAATGAATACCTTTTACGACTTTATTGATGCTGGCAAACATCTTATTACTCAAAAGTATACTTCAGCTGCGCATTTATATGCCGAAGGAGGTTCAGCCGGAGGGCTTTTAGTTGGTGCCGTAATTAATCTAAATCCTGAAATTTTTAACGGTATCATTGCCGCTGTTCCTTTTGTTGATGTGGTGACTACGATGCTTGATGAAAGTATTCCTTTAACAACAGGAGAATTTGATGAATGGGGTAATCCTAAGAATAAGGATTCCTATGAATATATGCTGTCGTATTCACCCTATGACAACGTAAAGCAACATGGATATCCTCATATGCTGGTAACAACTGGATTACATGATTCTCAGGTACAATATTTTGAACCTGCCAAATGGGTAGCAAAATTGAGGGTAAATAAGACAGATCAAAATCAATTGTTGTTGTATACAAATATGGAATCAGGACATGGTGGAGCCTCAGGAAGATTTGACGCTTTAAAAGAAGTGGTAAGAGATTATTGCTTTCTATTTGATTTAGAAGGTATTAACAAATAATATTTTAACTTAATTATTGTAAAGGCAGCCATATGTCAGACAATCTTGTGATGATTATCATGAGGAGTTTAAAAAAAATACTTAAATTCGCCCGGTTTTTATAATCAAAGAATTATATGTTTATGAAAAAACATAACGGTATAACTAATAGTATATTAGATTTAGTTGGAGATACACCTCTTTTAAGGCTAAATAAAATAACAAAAGAGTTAGACGGTCAGTTCCTAGCAAAATATGAAGCCTTTAATCCGGGGCATTCCATGAAAGACAGAATTGCCACGCACATTGTAGAGCAAGCTGAAAAACGCGGGATTCTTAAAAAGGGAAGTAAGGTTATAGAAACTACTTCCGGAAATACTGGATTTAGCATTGCACTGGTTTGTATTGTCAAGGGATACGAGTGTATTCTGGCAGTGAACTCAAAGGCATCAAAAGGAAAAATCAATATGCTAAAGGCCATGGGTGCCAAAGTATATGTATGTCCTGCCAATGTGAGTGCAGACGACCCTAGATCTTATTATCAGGTTGCGAAAAGGTTACATAAAGAGACAGCAGACTCTGTGTATATCAATCAATATTTTAATGATTTGAACTCTGAAGCGCATTATCTTTCTACCGGACCTGAAATATGGCAACAAACTGAAGGTAAGATAACACATGTTGTCGTAGCCAGTGGAACTGGGGGAACAATTTCTGGCGTTGGTAAATATTTAAAAGAACAAAATCCAAATATAAAAGTTCTTGGAGTAGACGCTTTTGGTTCTATCTTAAAGAAATTTCATGAAACTTCAGATTTTGATACAAAGGAGATCTACCCTTACAGAATTGAGGGGCTTGGAAAGAATCTTATTCCATCGGCTACTAATTTTGAAGTGATCGACGTGTTTGAAAAGGTTACAGATGAAGCGGCAGCCCATAAGGCTAGAGAATTAGCTTTGGTAGAAGGTCTTTTTACTGGATACACCAGTGGTGCTGTATTACAGGCTACTACGCAGTATGCGGAGCAGGGTTATTTTGATAAGAATAGTGTTGTAGTGATGATATTACCAGATCATGGCTCAAGATATATGGAGAAGATTTACAGTGATGATTGGATGAGAGAACAAGGTTTCTTTGATTCTAAACAACAAGAAAAAAATCCGCTGGAGATTATAAAATAAAATCAGTTATATGATATTTAGTTAAAAAGGCTGTTTGAATTTCAAACAGCCTTTTTCTTTTTTTGTTAAAAACTATAAACATAGAAATCATTGCATTAGTATTTTTTCTATTTTTGCACATAATTTAAACATGACGGATTTTTATTCGTCAGTTGAAACGGAACAGATACATGAAAGATTTATTTGAAAGAATAATAAAGGATAAGGGACCTCTTGGAAAATGGGCAAAACAGGCTGAAGGCTATTATGTTTTTCCTAAATTGGAAGGGAGTATCTCAAACCGAATGAAGTTTAATGGAAAAGAGGTGATTACCTGGAGTATTAATGATTATCTAGGTTTGGCCAATCATCCTGAGGTGATTAAGGTAGATGCAGCTGCGGCTGCAGAATACGGAATGGCCTATCCTATGGGAGCCAGAATGATGAGTGGACATACTGAGTTTCATGAGCAATTGGAGCATGAGTGTGCTGAATTTGTAGGTAAGGAAGCAGCTTATCTGGTTAATTTTGGATATCAGGGGATGGTATCAGCTATAGACGCCCTAGTTACCAAGAATGACGTGGTTGTATACGATATGGATTCTCATGCCTGTATCATTGATGGAGCGAGATTACATCAGGGTAAACGCTTTACCTTTCGTCATAATGACATGGAAAGCTTTGAAAAGAACCTAATCAGGGCATCAAATAAAGCTGAAGAAACCAATGGAGGTATCCTTGTGATCAGTGAAGGTGTTTTTGGTATGAGGGGAGAACAAGGTAAATTAAAAGAAATTGTTGCCTTAAAGAAAAAATATAACTTCAGATTACTGGTAGATGATGCTCATGGATTTGGTACATTGGGTAAAACAGGGGCTGGTACCGGAGAAGAACAGGGTATTCAGGATGAGATTGATGTGTATTTTGCCACTTTTGCGAAATCAATGGCTGGAATTGGTGCATTTTTTGCGGGTAATAAAGATGTGGTGAAGTATTTACAGTATAATATGAGATCCCAAATGTTCGCCAAATCTTTACCGATGACAATGGTAAAAGGAGCTTTGAAAAGGCTCGATATGATCAGGACCATGCCTGAATTGAGAACAAAATTATGGGAAAATGTAAATGCCCTTCAAAGTGGTTTGATAGAGAAGGGATTTAATATTGGAAAAACTAACAGTTGTGTAACTCCGGTTTTTTTAGAAGGTGATATTCCTGAAGCTATGGCGATGGTACATGACCTTAGAGAGAACTATCGTATATTCTGCTCGATTGTGGTTTATCCGGTGATTCCTAAAGGAATGATTCTTTTGAGATTGATTCCTACATCGGCTCATAATCTTGACGATGTGGAAGAAACGATCTTAGCGTTTTCATCAATGAGAGAAAAATTAAAGAAAGGTTTCTATAAGCGCATCGCTGAGACCTTGATGTCATAGATATTAGCAGGCACTAAAATATTAAAAGGTCCGAAGATTTTGTCTTCGGACCTTTTTTATGATGATTCAGAATTGCATTGTCTCATTGTAGCTCGTATCATTGTCTCATTATCTCATTATCTCATTGTCTCATTGTTTCATT
>CAZPHF010000007.1:12160-59836 GCA_964586115.1 uncultured Flavobacteriaceae bacterium
TCATTCAATCATTAATGTCTAGCCTTGAAGTCGCTAGGGCGTCTGCTTTTCCAAATTTTTTATTTAAGTATTTGAAATAGCCAACGATTCCAATCATAGCGGCATTGTCTGTGGTATACTCAAACTTAGGGATATAAGTGATCCAACCCATTTCATTTTCCATGCTTTTCAAGGTAGCTCTTATCTCTGAATTTGCTGAAACTCCTCCTGCTATGGCAACATGCTTGATTCCCGTTAGCTGCACTGCCTTCTTCATTCTATTGATCAAGATGTTCACAATGTTGTGTTGTACCGAAGCACATATGTCGTTTAGATTATTCTTGATAAAGTCAGGATTTTTCTTTTGCTCTTTTTGTAAAAAATAGAGAATCGCTGTTTTAAATCCACTAAAACTGAAATCCAGTGGCTTGGGTGTTTTAGGTTCTGAAAAAGTATAGGCTTTTGGATTACCTTCTTTCGCATATTTGTCGATCAGAGGGCCACCAGGATAGGGAAGGCCTAACAGCTTCGCAGTTTTGTCGAAGGCTTCTCCCACTGCATCGTCTATAGTCTCGCCGAGAATTTCAAAATCGTCATAGGCACTAACCTTAAGAATCTGTGTGTGCCCGCCACTAATGGTCATACATAGAAAGGGAAAAGGAGGCTGTTTTTGAGTTTCTTCATCAATAAAATGTGCAAGCACATGGGCTTGCATATGATTCACTGGTATTAAGGGAATGTTTAGTGCTATAGACAATGACTTTGCAAATGACGTTCCTACCAGTAAAGACCCCATTAAACCTGGTCCTTTAGTAAAAGCAATAGCCTGTAATTCATTTTTGTCAATCCCTGCTTTTTTTAAGGCCTGATCCACAACGGGCACGATATGCTGCTGATGGGCCCGGGAGGCCAATTCTGGTACCACCCCACCATAAGCTGCATGAATCTTTTGACCTGCAATAATATTGGAAAGAACCTTGTTGTTTTCAAGTACCGCAGCACCTGTATCATCACAAGATGATTCTATGGATAGTATGTGAATAGCTTTTTTTTTCATTAGAAAAATTTAGGCACAAATATTGTACTTTTAAACATACAAATTTAGAAATAAATAATTATCAAGCGTTTTAAAAGAATAGCAATTCGTATTTTTTTGCTAGGCAGTTTTTTACTGGTTATGTTGAGTGTTATACTCTCATTTTCCAAGGTTCAAACTGGCCTTGCCAAATGGGTCACTAATAGGGTAAATGCGAATTATGGTACTGCCATTGAGATTCAGAAGCTCGATCTTTCTTCCATTAGAAATATTACACTAAAGAATGTTTTAATTAGAGACCATCACTCAGATACACTCATTTCTGTAGAAAGCCTGGAAACTTCAGTTTTAAATTACCGCAATCTGTTCAGTAATGAACTGAATTTTGGCGAGATTTATCTTGACAATGGAGCCTTTATAATGAAAACGTATAAGGGGGAAGAACTAAATAATCTTTCAGTTTTTGTTAATAAGTTCAAGAGTGAAAAAGTCAATGATAGCACTACTTTTAAATTGTTTTCCTCTTCAATTATATTAGAAAATATTGATTTCACCCTCTTTAACAAGAATAATAAGGAAGAAGCTATTGTTTATTACAAACAGATTTATGGTGATTTTGATAATTTTAAAATTGTAGGATCAAATGTAAGTGCCAATATTCGTGATCTAAGAGTCATTGAAAATCATGATTTGACTGTAACCAGCTTTAAATCGAATTTCAGCTATACTGATACTAAAATGGAGTTTTTAGATACTCGGCTCGCTACAAAAGGTTCGGAGTTGAATGCTGACATAGTTTTTAATTATAAGCCGGGAGATTTATCCGATTTTACCAATAAAGTTCAGATCGAAGCCGACTTTAAAAAGAGCGACATTGTTCTTTCTGATCTTAAGAAATTGTATGGGCAATTCGGGCGGCATGATATTATTCATTTCTCGGCCCAAGCCAAAGGAACGATCAATGATTTTGTATTAGGGAATATAGACCTGGAATCAGACCGGCAATCTTCATTGAGGGGGGATGTGCATTTGAAAAATGTGTTGAATCCTAAAAAATTCCAATTGACTGGAAATATTAAAGAGATCAGTTCCAACTATGACCATTTAGTGAATTTACTGCCGGATCTTTTAGGTACCAAGATTCCAAAGGAGTTAGAAAAGATAGGATATTTTTCCAGTAGAGGTAAAGTGGCAATTACTAAATCTTCAATAGATATTCAGTTAAGAACAATAGCCCAGCTGGGATTGTCTGATGTCGATTTGAAATTATTGAATATTGACCAAGGTGATTTGGCATCATATAAAGGTAAAATTGAATTAGTTGATTTTAAACTAGGCGAATTTGTCAAGGATTCTTTGATTGGCGATTTTTCTATGGTGGGAGAAGTTGAAGGACAGGGTTTTTCAATTGATAAGATTGCTATTAAGATTAAAGGGCATATTTCAAAGCATCAGTACAAAGGATACACCTATTCCAACATCGATATTAACGGAATACTCAGAGATAAGGAATTTGATGGCTATTTAAGCGTGAATGATCCTAATATAAAGTTAGAATTCAGAGGACTTGCGGAATTGTCAGAAATCAAAAAATTTAATTTTAATGCCAATATAGACCATGCGGATTTTTTAAAGTTAAACCTGTTTACAAGAGATGAAAAATCAATTTTGAAAGGAAATATTGAGATGAACCTTACTGGAAGTAGTCTCGATAACATAGAAGGTGTGCTTAGCTTTAAAGATGCTTCCTATTCTAATCAAAATGATGATTATTATTTTAAAGATTTTACCATAACCTCCGAAAATAAGGATACGATAAGAGAGATTAAAGTGAATTCGACAGAGATAGTAGATGGTTTTGTACGAGGAAATTTTAAGTTCCGTCAATTGAAAAAACTGGGAAAGAATTCCTTGGGTAGTCTTTTTGTTAATTATGAAAAGGAACTTGTTACTCCAGGTCAGTTTCTCGATTTTCGATTTAATATTCACAACAAGATTGTAGATGTTTTTTTTCCAGATCTTCAATTGGGTCCTAATTCAATTGTCAGAGGAACTGTTGATTCTGATCAGGATATTTTTAAGCTAACCGTCAAGTCACCTAAAATTGAGGCGTTTACCTATACGATCGATCAGATTAATTTACAAGTTGATAACAGAAACCCTTTATTCAATACCTTATTGAGCATAGATGAAATAGATTCAAAATATTATAAGCTTTCTGAGATCAATTTAGTCAATGTTATGCTGAAGGATACTTTGTTTATGAGAGCTGATATGATTGGTGGAAGAGAAAAACAGGAAAAGTATACTTTTAGTTTTTATCATACCTTCAACGAAAAGAATCAATCTGTATTTGGACTGAAACATTCTGAACTAACTTTTAAACAGAATACCTGGCATATTAATCCTGAAAACAACGATCAGAATAAGGTCATTTATGATAAGGATATCAAGGCCTATGCCATTGATAATTTTAACATAATCAGCGGAAATCAGGAGGTTCATTTGGCAGGATTAATCACGTCAGACCAACAAAAAAACATTGATCTCAGGCTGGATAATGTCAATCTCTCTGACGTTACTCCATCTATTGATAGTGTTGCCATTGATGGGAAGGTGAACGGTTCAATTAATCTCAGAACGATCAATAACAAGACCTTGCCAATTGCTGATTTATCTATCAATTATTTTAGTATCAATAATGATTATTACGGCGACTTAAATTTTCAAGCTGCCTCAGATCAAAATATCAGAAATTACACTTTCGATCTGTTGCTTGAGAATGGTGATCTTAAAACTCTTTCAGCCCAGGGAGCGATAGATTTGACCTCAGAAGAACCGAGTATTCTGGCATCTGCCAAACTTGATAGATTCAGAATAAACGCATTTAGCCCTTTAGGAAAGAATGTTTTGTCAAAGATAAGGGGGTTTGCCAGTGGAGAAGTGATGATTACCGGGAATTTGAGCAATCCGGATATTGGAGGTGAAATCACTCTTATTGAATCCGGACTGGAGTTACCTTATTTGAATGTGAATTATGATTTTGAAGGCGAGTCTGTAGTAAAACTATACGAACACACATTTGATTTTCAGCAATTTAAGGTAAGGGACAGAGCAAAACAAACCCAGGGTATTATCGCTGGCACAATCACGCATGACCATTTTAAAAAATGGATGCTTGATCTTTCACTCACCACAGATAATCTTTTGGTACTAAATACCGAAGACAAGGATGGTGTTCTTTATTATGGAACAGGTTTGTTGAAAGGAAGGACCACATTAAAGGGATTTACCGATGATTTAGTGATCAATGTAAATGGCACGACAAATCCGGGTACCGAGTTTATTATTCCTTTAGGGACTGTGAGTACCGTAAATAGCTCTAAATTAATACATTTTGAGAGTGTGGAGGAAGAAGTGAACGAAAATGGAGAGCTAAAGAAAGAGGATGTTGTATTTGAAAAATTGAAGGGGCTTAGGCTTAATTTTAGATTGAAAGTGACCAAAGATGCCGTAGCCCAGATCGTTTTAGATAAGGCTACTGGAAGTACTTTAAGAGGTTCGGGAGATGGTGAACTGACTTTAAATATTGACACCAACGGAAGGTTCGAAATGTTTGGTAACCTCGTTGTTGATAATGGTGAATATCAATTTAAAAATATTATCAATAAAGATTTTGAAGCTCAAAAAGGAGGAACAATTATATGGAACGGAAATCCATATGATGCTCAAGTAGATATCACGGCCATTAACTATACTCGAGCAAACCCTTCAGTGTTACTCGATGAGGTTTCCGGATCTCGAAAGATAGATGTGGAATTATACACCATGATTTCAGGAAATTTGTCGGCCCCCAATCTTGATTTTGATGTTAAAATCCCGAATGCAAGCTCTACTGTTGCCAGCGAGCTCGATTTTAAGCTGAGAAATGAAGATGACAAGTTAACACAGTTCTTTTCCCTTTTGGCTACCGGGGCCTTTGCAAGAACAGAAAACAGTAAAACTAATTTTGATGGAAATGCCGCAATCGCGGGAACTATCGCTCAAAAGGCTTCCCAACTTTTATCAAATATGCTAGAAAGTCAAAATGAGAATTTTGATGTGGGAGTTAGCTATGATATTGGTACGCAAAGCAATGTGCAGGATGTGACTACTGATGATCAGCTTGGTTTGGAAGTCTCAGGAAGAATTGCCAATAAAGTCACGGTTAGCGGTAAGGTTGGCGTTCCTGTTGGATCAAACACCAATTCAAATGTTATTGGTGAGGTTGAAGTGATGATGCCTTTAAACAGGTCAGAAACCTTTCAAGCGAAGGTTTATAACAGGCAAAATGAAATACAATTCACGGCAGCTGAAGGAGACGGGTATACCCAGGGCGTGGGTATTTCTTACCGATTTGATTTCTCTAATGGTAAGGAGTTTCTAGAAAAGCTGGGTTTAAAAAAGACAGCTGAGGAAAAGGAGATGACAAAAGGAGAATTAGATAGTGTCCGTGCTGAGAAAAAACTGATCAAACAGGAATTCAAGGAAGAAAAATCCTCACCAGAGGAGCTCAAATAGAATGCTCATATTCAAATAATTTGTAGCTTACCGTCCCAGAATTTTGTTTTCTAGCTAAAGAATTTTGTTTTTTGTAGAAAAACCAGGCCCGTCATTATAATAAATGCTATTTTTATTTCCGAGTTTCCCCAACGACTGATCAAATAATTAAATTGAATTCGATAAAACCCTGGATATGACTAAACAATCTTCTTTTGTGCCCTTAATGATCATTGCAGCCTTATTTTTTATTTTTGGCTTTGTAACCTGGATCAATGGCGCATTGATTCCCTTTATGAAAACGATTAATGAACTTACGGCTGCTCAGTCCTATTTGGTGGCTTCAGCTTCTTATATATCATTTGTGGTCATGGCATTGCCATCCTCTGCTATTTTATCAAAAATAGGGTATAGAAAAGGGATGTCTATAGGTTTGTTTATAATGGCTATTGGAGCCTTGGTATTTATTCCGGCAGCAAATGCCAGAACCTATTGGTTATTTTTAGTCGGAATTTTTATACAAGGAGCAGGAATGACTTTATTGCAAACTGCTTCTAACCCATATGTGACAATACTAGGACCAATCGAAAGCGCAGCGAAAAGAATCTCGGTGATGGGAATTGCTAATAAAGTTGCTGGTGCATTGGGATCTTTGATCTTTGGCGCTTTGCTGCTTTCAGGAATAGATGAGGTTAATGAGAAGTTAACTACCGTAAGCGGTGAAGAGAAAAACCAATTGCTGGATACCATGGCTGACAGTGTTTTTATGCCTTATTTAGTTATGGCTATTGTTTTAGCGGTACTTGGAGTTTTGATCAGAAAAGCACCTCTACCGCATGTTGAAGCTGCTCCTATCAAGGAAGATGAGGATGGAAAAACAGCAAAAACCAGTATATTTCAGTTTCCTCAACTTATATTGGGTGTAGTTGCCTTGTTTATGTATGTAGGAGTTGAAGTGATCGCTGGTGATTCAATTATAGCCTATGGACTTTCGCTTGGGCTTCCTGTTTCACAGGCAAAATGGTTTACAACATTCACCTTGTTTGCCATGGTGGGTACCTATTCCTTGGGTGTTATACTAATCCCTAAATATCTTAACCAGACAACTGCATTAAAAATAAGCGGCATATTAGGAATTATTCTGAGTTTGATTATCGTTAATACATCTGGATTTACTTCAGTCTTACTGGTAGCCTCTTTGGGAGTTGCAAATGCATTAGTTTGGCCGGCAATTTGGCCTTTAGCCCTCAATGGCCTCGGTAAGTTTACTAAAACAGGAGCTGCATTTTTGATTATGGCTATATCGGGTGGAGCCATTTTAACGCCTTTATACGGTCAGCTCGTTGATTATTTAAAAGAAGTTTATCTCACAGAAGGAATGGAAGAGGTCTTGGCTACTTCGCATTCAGCCAATCAAGGCTATTGGATACTATTGCCCGCCTATATTATCATATTTTTATATGCTTTTAAAGGGCATAAGGTCAAATCCTGGAGTTAAAAAAAGGAATGTTGTCGGGATACTTATTGAAATCTTAATAAGTTTCAATCTATCATTTGAGTTAGAACGGTGCAAATGGAGTAGCCTGAGAAACTACTCTTTGCTGTATTGTATGAAATATTTCCCGTTTTAATTTTTTGTTTAACAAAAGGGAAGCTATTTTTGACGCTTAACAACACGAACAAATTTGAATACGTATCTAATTTTCGGTATTATCGTCATTTACTTTGGCCTGATCATGGCCATTTCTTATTTTACTTCAAGAAACAGAAGTGATGAATCTTTTTTTACGGGTGACCGCGAATCACCATGGTTTCTCGTTGCTTTTGGAATGGTAGGAGCCGCTCTTTCTGGGGTGACATTCGTTTCGGTTCCCGGAATGGTAGGCAATAACAGCTTTTATTTTTTTCAGTTTATTCTAGGAAATATCGTAGGCTATCTTTTTATCACCTTTGTATTGATTCCTTTATACTATCGACTAAAACTGGTTTCTATCTATGGATATTTAAATGATAGGTTCGGGAAAACGACCTATAAAACGGGATCCTTATTTTTTCTGATCTCACAATCCTTCGGAGCTTCGCTGAGGCTGTTATTGGCAGCAAAAATTTTGCAATTTGCTTTTTTTGATAAGTTGCAAATCCCATTCTTTGTTACCGTGGTCATTATCTTGCTTCTGGTCTGGCTATATACCAATAAGTCAGGAATTAAAACCATCGTATGGACCGATGCCATGCAAACATTTTTTTTGATTCTTGCCGCCGTGGTTACGATTTATTCAATTACAACCACCATGGGACTCACTATGGGAGAGTCAGTCAATAAAGTGATTCATCACGAATATTTTAAAGTGTTTAATTGGGATAGTAAGTCAGGTAGTAATTTTTATAAGCAGTTTATCGCGGGGATTCTAATTGCCATAGCAATGATGGGGCTTGATCAAAATATGATGCAAAAAACGCTCACCTGTAAGAATCAGTGGGATGCACAGAAGAATACACTGACGTTTAGTTTAATTCTGGCCATGACTCAATTTTTATTTTTGGGCTTAGGGATCCTTTTGTATGTTTATGCAGATAGTATTCAGGTGTCACTTCCACTAGGAGAACAAGGGCAGTTTCTAGATACAGATACCTTATTTCCCAATTTGGCTATAAATCACTTGGGTCTTATAACTGGTATCAGTTTCTTATTAGGAATCATCGCAGCTTCTTTTTCAAGTGTTGATTCTGCGTTGACAGCGCTTACAACCTCTTTTACCTATGATTTTATGGATATTTCTAAAAGGTCAAGTAAAGAGAAGAAGAAGTTAAAGAATCAGGTGCTATTTGGGTTTTCATTAGTGGTATTTATCATCATTATGCTTTTTTCCGGCAGTAGAGGTGATGTGATTTCCTTAATTTTCTATGTGGCAGGTTATACCTATGGTCCGTTGTTGGGTTTATTTTTATTCGGGATGTTTACTTCTATATCCGTCAAGGATAAGTGGGTTCCATTGATCTGTATCGCAGCCCCAGTTTCTACGTATGCACTTAGTATCTATCTTAAAAATAGTTTTAATTTTGATTTTGGATTTATCAGCATAGCTGTAAACGGTCTGTTTACTATCGTTGGATTATTCATCATTAAACAAAAGAAATAATTATGATATCCGGATCAACAACCGAACAGTCTTCTTCTTATGATAATCTGGAGGACATGAGTGTCAACGACTTACTTGTCAACATGAATAATGAAGATAAGAAAGTAGCCATAGCAGTCGAAAAATCTATTACTCAAATAGAACCCCTGGTAGAAGAAATTGTCAAACGTTTCAAATTGGGAGGTCGACTTTTTTATATTGGAGCAGGAACCAGTGGTAGATTAGGCGTACTTGATGCTTCCGAATGCCCGCCAACATACGGGGTTCCTGATCATTGGGTCATTGGTCTTATTGCAGGGGGTGATGGTGCGCTTCGTAAGGCAGTTGAAAATGCAGAGGATGATTTTCAACAAGCCTGGATTGATTTAAAGGCCTACGATATTAATTCAAAGGATGTACTTATTGGAATTGCTGCCTCGGGAAGGACTCCTTATGTGATTGGGGGACTAAAAGATGCTAATCTAAATGGGGTACTTACCGGTTGTGTTACCTGCAATGAAGGTTCAGGAGTTGCCAAAGAAGCCAAGTTTCCGGTTGAAGTAGTTGTGGGTTCAGAATTTGTGACAGGGAGTACAAGAATGAAGTCAGGAACTGCTCAAAAACTCGTCTTGAATATGATCTCCACGTCAGTTATGGTTAAACTTGGGAGAATCAGGGGGAATAAAATGGTTGATATGCAGCTCACCAATGAAAAACTTGTCAAAAGAGGAACCCAGATGGTGTCAAATGAGCTTCAAATTGATGATGACCTTGCAGAGCGCTTATTGCTGAAGTATGAAAGTGTTCGTTCTGCAATAGATAATTATCGCAAAAATAAGGAATAGAAAAGTACAAATAAAATAACTCTGATGGTTGATCAAGTTTCGACTTTTTGGAGAAATTATAGCAGGTGTCATGTCGAAAATAGAGAAACGATTCGGATTGTTAGGTAAAAATATAAGCTACTCATTCTCGAGAACTTATTTTACTAAGAAGTTTGATTCTTTAGGGCTCAGTCAATACGAATATGTGAATTATGATCTTGATAAGATTGAGTATTTCAACAAAGATGTTTTGAAAGATTTGATCTTTTTGGGAGGATTAAATGTGACCATTCCATATAAACAAAGCATTATGCCGTATCTGGATGAAATTGATGAGGAGGCAAAAAGTATTGGAGCTGTCAATACGATTAAGATACTAGCTAACAATAATTTAAAAGGTTTTAATACTGATGCTTATGGGTTTGAGACTTCCCTAAGATCTTGTTGGAGGGGAAACGAAAAAGGGGCACTTATTCTTGGTACCGGTGGAGCTTCAAAAGCAGTAGCGCATGTGCTGAAGAAATTGGGTGTTTCTTTTCTTTTTGTTTCCAGAAATAAAACTTCTGAGAAAACGATTAGTTATCAACAAATAAATGAGAAAATTCTCAGGGAGCATGAAATGATCATTAACTGCAGCCCTTTGGGCACTTTTCCTGATGTGAATGCCAAGCCCGATCTGCCCTACGAATTCTTAACTGACAGGCATTTACTTTATGACTTGATTTACAATCCTGAAAAAACAACGTTTCTAAAAATGGGAGAAAATTCAGGAGCTATTATTATGAATGGTGAATCAATGCTTAAACATCAAGCTGACAGATCATGGCAAATTTGGAATTCCTAGAATAACGCTTGTATTAGCTATTAAAATTTACACATCTTATTTTTAACATAGTTTTGCGCTTTGCTGGGCTATTAGTATCTTTCAACACTTTTTAAAGTAAATTTGAGGAACCTTAAACATGAAACAATGTTAGACGAAAATAATGATCAGTTATCATCCGAATCTGCCGGAGACGATGTAAGTAAGAAAAATGAAGTAAGCCATGCCAAAGCTGAGGAAAAGGAAGGTGGGACAGACGATAAACAGAAAGAAGATGCCGTAGTGAAGAACACTGATCTGGAAGAGGAGAAAACGGACCTTAAAGAGCCGATTGAGGATGTTGCGGAAGAAGGAAAGTCAAAAAATGAGGAAGCACCTGAGGTCAAGGAAGACCTTTTGGAAGTGTCATCTGTGGATGACTCTCAAGATCAGGTGAAAGATACAGTTACAGTATCAGTGGAAGAAGAAGTGACTTCTGAGGAGACTGAACCAGTAGTGTCTGAGAAAAAGGTTGAAGTTGTGGAGACTGAGCCAGTTGTATCCGAGAAAAAGGTTGAAGTTGTCAAAAATAAGGTACCAGAATTTGATTTATCTGTTTTATCCTTAGAAGGTATAGTGGAGATGACAAAAAAACTTTTGAATGAATTTGAGATTCAGGAAGTAAAGAATCAAATAGAAAGTCTGAAAACAGAATTTCAGAAAAAATTTAAGTCCTTTTTACTAGAGCAAAAGGAAGCCTTTGTGAAAGCTGGGGGAGAAGAGGCGGAGTTCTTTCATTCTGAACCGTTAAAGCATAAATTTGACGAACTGATTAGTGAATATAAACGAAAGCGCCAGCAATTTTATAGAGATATTGAAAGAATTCAAAAGGACAACCTGGAGTTGAAATTAAACCTTATCGATGAATTAAAGGGTTTGATTGATAATGCAGAAGCCTCTACCATGTATAAGAATTTTAGACACCTTGAGGATAGATGGAAGGAGGTAGGTCAGATCCCACATGCCAAATACAATGATGTTTGGCGAACCTATCATCACCATGTGGAAAGGTTCTATGATCTACTTCATTTAAATAATGATTTTAGAGATCTTGATTTCAAACATAATTTAGAGGAAAAATCAAAACTTATAGAAAAGGCCGAAACACTTTCTGCTGAGCAAGATGCGAATCACGCATTTAAGGAATTGCAGATTTTGCATAAAATGTGGAAGGAAGATATAGGCCCTGTAGCTCGTGAACTAAGAGAAGAGGTTTGGCATAGATTTAGTGAAGCAACCAAAAAAATTCATAAAAAAAGACATGAATTTCAGGACAAACTGGATGAAAAATTTAAGGCAAATGTAGATCTTAAACTGGCCGTTATTGCGAAGATCAAAGAGCTTGACGTTACAAAGAATCAAAATCATAAAGACTGGCAGGATAGCATTAGAAAACTGGACGAACTTAGGGATGAGTTTTTTGCTATTGGCAAGGTGCCAAAATCTAAGAATGAGGATATATGGCAGCTTTTTAGAGAAACTACCCGAAGTTTTAATGCAGAAAAAAACAATTTCTATAAAGGAATAAAAAAGGAACAGTCTGAAAATTTAAAGAAAAAACTAGTTTTAGTTGAGCAGGCAGAATCCTTAAAAGAGAGTGAAGACTGGGATATGGCTACTGAAGTCTTTAAAAAGATACAATCAGAATGGAAAAAAATTGGTCATGTGCCCAGAAGAGATTCTGACAAAATATGGAAGCGATTTAAAGATGGCTGTAACCACTATTTTGACAGATTGCACAATAAGCAAAATGACTTAGACAAGGATCAATCTGCTGTTATTGAAAAGAAGAAGGAATTTATGGATTCTCTGAAGGAGGAGATAGAGAAAGGTAAGGAATTGACACTTGAATTTGTTCAAAAGGGGATGCAAGAATGGCGTGCTCTAGGGGTTTTGCCTCACAAAGTGAAGCATTTAGATATAAAATTTAATAAATTGCTTGACAGCGCTTATAAAAAGCTGGATATTGATAAGGATGAAGCCTCTTTCTTAAGATTTAAAAGTTCAGTTGACGGATTGCTTGATCAAAAAAATGCAAGGAAACTTGATAGTGAACAATTATTTATACGAAGAAAGATTGATGAGATCACAAAGGAAATCAAGCAATTGGAAAATAATATAAGTTTTATTTCTAATGCCAGTGAAGATAACCCTCTAATAAAAAATGTTTATAAGAACATCGAGGATTATAAAAAATCTTTGGAAATATGGAAAAGGAAGATTGATTATATGAAGAAAATGGAATATTAAAAAAAAAGGTCCCGCATTATTGCGGGACCTTTTTTTTGGGATCTAAGAGGGTTCATAAACAACCGAACCCCACTAGATTGATTCAAGTGAACTAGAAGGTTAGTATAAACCAAAGCTATTGTTATATTTGTAATCCAAAAAATGAGTTTAAAACAATTCATCCATTAGAATAAATTTAAAAGCAGCAAATTATGTCAGATGATAAAAAAGTGATATTCTCCATGTCGGGAGTAAGTAAATCTTATCAGGGATCAAACAAACAGGTCCTTAAGAATATTTATTTGAGTTTTTTCTACGGTGCCAAGATCGGGATACTGGGGTTGAACGGATCAGGGAAATCCACTTTACTGAAAATCATTGCCGGTTTGGAAAAGAATTATCAAGGTGATGTAGTATTTGTTCCAAATTATACCGTAGGTTATCTTGCACAGGAGCCTATTTTGGATGAAAGTAAAACGGTAATGGATATTGTAAAAGAAGGTGTGGCAGAAACAGTTGCCATATTAGATGAATACAACAAGATCAATGATATGTTTGGTTTGGAAGAGGTGTATTCGGATGCTGATAAAATGGAAAAACTAATGGCTCAGCAGGCTGAACTTCAGGACAAGATAGATGCTCAGAACGCATGGGAGCTTGATACTAAACTTGAGATTGCTATGGATGCATTGAGAACCCCTGATGGTGATGCTCTTATTAAGAATCTCTCCGGTGGGGAACGAAGAAGGGTAGCTCTTTGCAGATTGCTTTTGCAGCAACCAGACGTATTATTGCTGGATGAGCCTACCAACCACCTTGATGCTGAGTCAGTGCACTGGCTGGAGCACCATCTGGCACAATACAAGGGAACTGTTATTGCGGTTACGCATGACCGTTACTTTCTAGATAATGTGGCAGGTTGGATCCTTGAGTTAGATAGAGGGGAAGGAATTCCATGGAAAGGGAACTATTCCTCCTGGCTGGAGCAAAAATCAGAACGTTTGGCGAAAGAAGAGAAAACAGCCTCTAAAAGACAGAAGACTTTGCAGCGTGAGTTAGAATGGGTTAAAATGGCACCAAAAGGAAGACATGCCAAATCTAAAGCGAGATTATCCAACTATGACAAATTGATGAACGAGGATCAGAATAAAAAGGAAGAAAAGCTTGAAATTTATATTCCTAACGGACCTCGATTGGGGAATAATGTAATCGATGCTGTTGGTGTTGCCAAGGCTTTTGGTGATAAATTATTGTATGATGATCTCAATTTTAAGTTACCACCCAACGGTATTGTCGGTATTATTGGTCCTAACGGAGCAGGTAAAACCACTATTTTTAAAATGATCATGGGCGAAGAAAAACCTGATAAAGGTGAATTTAAAGTAGGGGAAACAGCCAAGGTCGCTTATGTGGATCAAAGTCATTCGAATATAGATCCTGAAAAATCGATTTGGCAAAATTTTTCGGATGAACAGGAATTGATGATGATGGGAGGTAAGATGGTTAATTCCAGAGCCTATCTGGGAAGATTTAATTATAGTGGATCGGAACAAAATAAAAAGGTTTCCACACTGTCAGGAGGGGAAAGAAACCGCTTGCATTTGGCGATGACATTGCGGGAAGAGGGTAATGTATTGCTTTTAGATGAGCCAACCAATGATTTAGACATCAATACATTAAGAGCTTTAGAGGAAGGTCTTGAGAATTTTGCAGGTTGTGCTGTGATCATCTCACATGATCGATGGTTTCTTGATAGAGTATGTACGCATATTTTAGCATTTGAAGGCGACTCTCAAGTTTACTATTTTGAGGGAAGCTTTTCTGAGTATGAAGAGAACAAGAAGAAGCGTCTAGGAGGAGACATGATCCCCAAAAGAATTAAGTATAAAAAACTGATTCGTTAATCTGCTGATGAATTCAAAAGTAAAGAATATCAAGACGGTATTGCTATCCGATAACTGGTATACCCTTAATAAGGTCATCTTTGATTATAAAATGCCTAATGGAGAGTGGGTGGAACAAGCAAGAGAGTCTTATGACAGAGGCAATGGAGCAGCAGTATTACTATACAATAAAAGCAAGCAAACCGTAATTCTAATCTCACAGTTCAGAATGCCGACTTATCTCAATGGCAATGATTCTGGAATGATGATTGAGGCCTGTGCCGGTCTTCTTGACGGGGATGATCCAGAGACCTGCGTGATCAAGGAAGCAGAAGAAGAATCAGGCTTCAGGGTGAGTCAAGTGGAGAAGATTTATGAAGCTTATATGTCGCCTGGTGCAGTTACCGAAATAGTTCATTTATACATCGCAGCATATCACGATTCGGATAAGGTGAGTGCCGGAGGAGGTTTGACTGATGAACAAGAAGACATAACTGTTTTGGAGCTTGATTTTAAAAGGGCTACTGGAATGGTCTCCAAAGGTGAGATCAAGGATGCCAAAACTATTATGCTTTTACAGTATTTAATGATAAATGAAATAATGAAATAAAATAGTATAAATAACTTATTACCATTATTTTAAATGTTCACTTTTTTATTTCGCTAAGATTAGTTTTTTGATTTTATTTTCAAGATATTCAAGGTGCATCATATGGCTTTGTAAATCATTCATGATACCTGACTTTGATACATCAAATTTGTCCTTCATCTTCGAGAAAAGTTGCTGATAATAGTCTATACCTTCTTTCATGTTTTCAGTAAAAGACAAAAGATATTTTTCCTGCCTTTTATTAAGTTCACCTTGGGTGTCCTCAATTTTACTTTTGAGATGATCAGCATATAATTTTAGTTCTTTTAAAAACATATGAGGTCGGGTTTTATTTGACAACATATCCATCCTTCCATAAATATGGTCGGTAATTTCCTTTAGGCTCATGATTTTTGAAAAATAGGCCATATTCGGCCCAGGACAGATAGCTACACCTTTTGTGGGTCTTTCTGAACGGATACCATGAATTTGCTCTGTAGCGGCTCCTAGCCCCATACAAAGGCATGATTTTTCTACAATTCTCTCGAAACTGTTTTTGTATGCTTCAGGACTCAAATCCTCCTGATCAAGTTCCTTGATTTTATTTCTTTGATATTGACGTGAAGCAGTACACATTGTTTTGTCAGAGAATTCGTTGTTCAAAGCAAGAAATTCTTTTGGACATGGGCTACCTGGTCTTCCTGATTCAATTTTTTTATCTTTTTCCAAATCTTTTGAGTTTCCTTTGAGGTTGTTAAAGGGAACTCCTAGAGGTGAAATATTACTGAGGTATAAGTCCTTTTCAGTAGCCTGAGCCAATTTGTTCAGTGTTGTATCATCAACTGTTGTAGCCTCAGGAACCAAAAGAAAGGGACTTCCCCAACCTACTGAATCTACACCATAGTGTTCGATTAGAAATTGATGCTCTTCCTCAGTTCCAACGCCTCCCTGTGCTGTGATTTTCAATGCGAGTTGAGCTATGGGTTGAATTTTATTTCTTTCCGCTAATGCAGGGCGTAATATGCTGTGAATTGTTTCAATTAACTCTTTTCTATTGTCCTTAAATTCTTGAAGAATAGGTCCCATTAAATAACCCTCTGTGGCAAAAGCATGACCACCACAATTCAGGCCTGACTCAATTCGGTATTCAGATACCCAAAGTCCTTTTTTAGCAAGAAATTTACCCTGGATCAAGGCAGATCGATAGTCGCTAACCTTGATGACAATTTTCTTTTTGATATTCCCTTTTTCATCTGGATAAAAATCGTCAAAATGTTCCATATAGCTGTAAAGCCTTGGATTCATTCCTGCAGACAGGATCACTGAAGATGCTAGATTACTTTGTGCAAAGCCCCTTAAAGCGGCATGTGCATCATTATATTCATTGGGTAATTGTTCACCTTCTTTATAATTGACTTTGTCTAATTTCGTCATGATATTCACATCAATACTTCCCATCGTAAGATGCTGTTCTGCCCAGTTTCTGATCTCATTCCATTTGGTATTTTGAGAGGTCAGTTCGGTAAATTTTTGTTTTAAAACAGAAGTATCGGGTAACATGCTGAAATAAGTCTTGATCTCCTGTCCGGTTTCCATTGTGGAATCTTTGATCTGTTTAAACTTGTTCTCGGCAAGTTCTTGCAACAAATTTAGGTAGGAGGTAATCCGTTTCGCTCTGAAATCTTCTATTTTGTCAGTGATGGCTTTATAGGGTAGTTCAAATTTTTCACAATAGGTCTTCCTTAGGTTTTCGATAAGTACGTCATCGACAATAGATATCACGGAGTCCATTCCGTAAGGTGAAACTTTTAAGGGGGTGTCTAAGGTAAATCCGGTGCCCATTACAGGGATATGAAAAGTGTGTTTTGTAGACATTCTTGCTTTTTTAGAGTTGTAATTTAGTATCATTGATGTTCTCGGCTGTTTTGATTACAGCTCAGTTTATCAACAATCTACAAAAGTAGAGATGCGAATGCTCATTTTAGTTGATATAAGTCATGTTTACTATTATAAAGCTAACATTTCAGCACAGGGCATAAATAAAACCTATCGGGCGGATAGGTTTTGATACATTGAAAAAATTAAAGCCAACTATTAAATGGTCTTCACATTTGCTCCGTTTAATCCTTTTTTACCTTCTTTTAGATCGAATTCAACGCAACTCCTTCTTTCACTTTGTAAATTGAACCAGAAATGTGAACGAAATACTCGCTGTTTGAGTCCTCTTCAGTAACGAATCCATAACCTTTAGACTCATTAAAGAATTTTACTGTTCCTTGTAACATTGTAATAGAGTATAGTTAAAATTCAAAGACAATATTATTTTGTAAATTTTCTAAAATATATTTTTAGTTAATTGATTTAGAAACTACTTAGGTACCAAAGGCTAAATAAAACAAGGAAGATAATTCCTAAATAACTGAGCAGACTCAAATATTTTGACGGTCTTGCTTTGACAGGCATATGCTTGCCTTTTACCAAAACGAAATTAGCTATGGCATAAAAAGGGCCCGTTAAAAAAGAAAGAATGGTGGCGATCTTTATAAAAGTGATCATACTTGTTTTAAAATAACTTAGAATCATCATGGTACCAAGGCTAAGAAGCATGATCCAAATGAGGTAGAAATTTTTATTCTTTTTACCAATCAACAATTCACTGCTTTTTGCCATAGCTCTGGGAGAGGCATCCAGGGTTGTAAGCGTTGTACTAAACATTGTCGTAAAAGCGGCAATTCCGATAAAAACAGCCGCTCCTTTCCCCAGGTTGTCTGTGTATAAGCCAATAAGTTGTTGGGCAAAAGCACTGGCACCTGTACTTATTTCTTCAGGAGATTGATACATGACCAGTGCTCCAAGGGTCATAAAACATATTCCAAGAGATACCGTAGTGATATATCCAACATTGAAATCCGTTAAGGCCTTTTTTGTACTGAAGCCATTTTTGGATGCTTTAATTTTCTCCAATGTCCAAAGAGAATGCCAGGTTGAAACGTCTAGTGGAGCAGGCATCCAGCCCAGAAATGCAATAAGGAAAGAGATTTCAACTACTCCTTTAGGAATTTGAGGTAATAGCGAATAGGTCTTATCAGCTTTGAAGAGGGCTATGAATACCGCAATGACAGTGCTGAGGGCCAAAACCGAGATAATTACTTTCATGCCTTGGTCAAGGATTTTATATTTACCCAGAAGTAAGATCAAAAGACAAATCACTGTGATGATTAGACTCCATATACTCAGATTGGGTGTAACTCCAAATAGATTATGCGCTAAGCCTGCTGTTACAATGGTTACGGCAGCTTGTATGGTAAACATTGTTAAAAATGTAAGGAGAAAATAAAGGATCAGTACCCAATTCCCAAGTTTTTTATAGCCATCAATAAGGCTTTCACCAGTGGCGGTGGCATATCTCGGTCCATATTGAAAGAAGGGGTATTTGAAAAGATTGACTAAAAGCAAGGCCCATAGTAATCCAAAGCCAAAGTCAGCTCCGGCTCTTGTTGATTGTACCAAATGAGAAACGCCTATAGCGGCACCGGCAAAAAGTAAACCAGGACCTAGGTTTTTAAAAGCTATAAACACCTTTCGGTTCATGAATCAAGAAATTTATTTACTTGTAATAATCTCTGCGAGTAATTTTTTAGCCCTTAACAATTTAACTTTTATATTGTTCATGGGTTCATTGAGTTGAGCTGCCATTTCCTTATAACTCAATTCCTGAAAATACCTTAGATTGATTACTTCCTGATAGTGGGGTTTAAGTTGAAGAATATAAGCTTTTAATTGGGCAAGATTTTGTTCTTGAATAAGTTTGTCTGAAGGACTTGGATCTTCGTCAATGATTCGATGCAGTTCCATTTGATTCTTATTGATTGAAATGGTCTCTGTTTTTTTCTTCCTCAATTGATCAATATACAGGTTGCTGGCAATGGTGAAAAGCCATGTATTAAATTGAAAATTTCCATCAAAGCTGTCAATTTTATCAAATGCTTTTGCAAACGCCTTAATAGTAATATCTTCTGCTTCATCTTCATTTTGACATTTATTCAATTGAAAATGATATACATCCTTCCAATATAAATTCAAGAGATCATTGAAAGCTTTTTGGTCCCCTTTTTTTGCCTGACCAATTAATAAACTGATATCTTCTGTGTCGCTCATGTATTGATTACCAATATTTAGGGGGAGAAATAATATTTTTAAAAAATATATATAACTGTATAAATATAATTGAAATTTCATACAAAGGTCCAAAAGCGATTAAATCTTTTTCATTTAACCTATTGGCCGTCTTTTTTATAGTGACATACCAAAAAATAAGCCTGATTAAAAACAGTGGTATGATTATTAAATAAAATGTTTTCGTTAGGATGGAAACAAGCAGCAAAGCATAAATGGAAAATTGAGAAATATAGAATACACTCAGCAGGAATTTTGTTTCTGACCTATAATGACTTGCAGTCGTGATATGCCTTCTTTTCTGTTTGATCCATTTATTGAAATGGGTATGAGGTTTGGATAATGTGAAGGAATCTTTATGGTCACAAATAGCCGTATTATTAGGGGTTGCAATCTGTGAAACAAACAGATCATCATCACCTGATTTGATCTGGCTATGGTCTGTGAAACCGCCTGCTTTTATGAACACTTCTTTTTTATAGGCTAAATTCCTACCAACACCCATATAAGGTTTCCCATCAAGGGCATAGGAAAAATATTGAAGAGCGGTCATTAGGGTTTCAAACCTGATCAGTTTGTTTAAAAAGGATTTTTTTATTTTTTCATAGGCGCCATATCCTAATACGATAGCTGTTTTTTGCGAAAAACAAGTCATCATATGAGTAATCCATTGCCTGCTAACTGGTTGGCAATCTGCATCAGTAAGTAAAATATATTGGTTTTGTGCGGCCAGTATACCTTTTGTTAAAGCCGCTTTTTTCCCATTGGCATCAACCGGTAAAATTCGAATAAGTTTGATGGTAAAATTTGATTTGAGATGGGATTTCTCAAAGGAAAGCATTTCATTGTATGTGCTGTCGGTTGAACCGTCATCAATTAAAATGATCTCAAATGCTTTATATTCCTGCCGGGCTAAACTTGGAAGTAACTTTTTTAAATTCTCTGTTTCATTTCTTGCAGATATGACAATGCTGACAGCAGAAGCATGGTTTACATGGGTGGTTTGTTCACCTGAAGTGTATCTCCTGAAAAGGAAAAGGTAAAAATAAGATTGAACTAAAAGTACGACACAGAATGTGATCAGCAGTAACATTGTGTCCTAAGAAATGCTCTTTGCCGTTAAATCCTCTTCATTATTGTCAAGATTCGTATCGCAACTTCCTTCTTTGCCACATCCACAAGTAATTCCTTCGGCTTTTAACCTCACATTACTCCCAGCACAGGTTCCGTCAAATTCTCCGTCTTTCTTAGCCCATATCTTTATGGCAATACCGGCAAACCCAAGACCTAATAAAATAATACTTAACAATAGCAGTTTCATATCCAAATAATTATGCTGCAAAAATAATCATTTATTACAGGAATGAAAAACAAAACGAGACTTTTGTATAATGTGCTTAAAAGTTCAGGATGTCTTTTTTTACAATCTTTGAAGAAAAAGATCCGTGTCTTGTTTGAATTCATCGGTGATAAACTCCTGATCAGTTTTACACTTGTTTTTCAGGATTTTAATGTCACTATCCCATTGGTTCCCATCAAAATATGAAAGACCTTTAAAATCTCTTACCTTGTATAGTGATTTTTCACCATAACAGGTGCCCAGATACACATAGGCCATTTGTTGTTCAGACGCCCATTTGATCACGCTGAACATCATCCATTTACCCAGTGCATAGGTTTGATACTCCAGATCAAAAAAAGCAAACCAGTAGTGCAGCGTACCATTTTCAATGATACTGATCACATATCCGGCCGTTTTATCGGCTATTTTAAAATGAAAAATATGGCTGATGCTTTTTGCACTCAAGATATAGTCAAGACGATCTGAACTGATGGGCTCGCTAAACCTTTTGTTCGCAAAATTTAGGCAGTAAGATTTGAACTCGGAATCGTCAAAATTGAAGTTCTCAACTGGAATGACCTCTAGAGAAGGGAGTAAAGTTTCCATTTTTCTGACAACTCTTCTGTTTTCTGAAGACTCCTTAAAGAGAGACAGGTCGATCCTTAAACTTCTGGCCAAATAGTAAGTTTCCTCGTGGAGGTTAATATTATTTGAATAGGGTAAAAAACCTTGTGCATAGATCTCAGGAAGTTCACTTTGATCTTCCTTAATGCAATAGGTTGCGTAATTAAAAGTATATGTCTTATAATCAACGAAACTTTCTGATCTGAATATCTTCATAGGTTGCTTTGGTCAATAAAAGAAACCCATCAAAAATAGCTTTTTGATGGGTAAAAATAGCATTTATTATCTAAGATTCCTGAACCAGTTCACTTTGTACATTAGATGGTACAGGTTCAAATGAAGCAAACTTCGTTTTAAAAGTTGCCCGTCCCTGGGTTTGAGATCTAAGACTGGTAGAGTATTTATACATTTCTGCCTCTGGAACTTTGGCTTTTATGATTTGATGTTTACCGTCACTGTCCATTCCCATAATTATGGATCTTCTTGATTGTAAATCCGTCATGACATTACCCAATAATTCTTCGGGAACTTTTACTTCAAGGTCAAGAATAGGTTCGAGAAGTTTGGGCTTGGCATCAAGAAAAGCGGCTTTAAAGGCGTGCGCCCCTGCAATCTTAAAGGAGATATCATTAGAATCTACAGAGTGCATTTTTCCATCAAAAACCATCACCCTGATGTCTCGTGCATAGGAGCCAGTCAAAGGACCTTCTTCCATCACTTCTAGAATTCCTTTCATTATGGCAGGCAAATAACGCGTATCAATTACACCACCGGTAATACAATTATAAAAAACCAGTTTACCTCCCCATTTCAGATCGATTTCTTCTTTTCCTCTTAGGTTGAATCCTTCAGGTTCTTCCATACCTTCATGCCATGGCTCTATTTTTAAATGGACTTCTCCAAATTGTCCCGAACCACCAGATTGTTTTTTGTGTTTATAGCTTTGGGTAGCTGCCCGTTGTATAGTTTCCCGGTAGGCAACCCGAGGCTGGTTAAAAACGGTTTTTATTCCATAAATACTTCGAAGGGTCCAATCAATAGTGGCCAGATGCAATTCCCCTTGGCAAGACAAAATCTGTTGTCTTAATTCATTACTGAATTTCATCACAACTGTAGGATCCTGGCTATGGATTTTTTTCAAAACCTCATTTAATTTTTCCTCATCTTTTTTATTCTCAGCTTCCACAGCTTTTCTGATTCTTGCCTGAGGGAAAATAATTGGTTTAATAGTGATCTCACTATTTAGAGAACTCAATGTATCGTTGGTTTCAGTATTTTTAAGCTTTAGAGTGGCCCCTATGTCTCCCGCAGTTAGTTTTTCAACAGGATGTCTTTTTTTACCATCCATTATATATAATTGGTTCAAACTTTCTATTTCTCCATTTCTGGAGTTTTTTAGTCTGTCATTCTGTTTTATTTCACCAGATTTAACTTTAAAAAAGGTCACCTGGCCCAAATTGGGTTCATGGAAGGTTTTAAATATAAAAAGAGCAGTAGGTTCATCTGCTCTACAAAACACTTCATTTCCCTCAAGACTTTGCTCCGGTTTAAGATCGGCCGCAGCGGGAGCCACATTATCAATGAATCCCATTAAACGCCCAGTACCCATGTCGTTTAAAGCTGAAACGCAAAATACAGGGAAGAGTTCATGGTGTAACATACCCTTTTGTATACCTTTTCTCATTTCATCTTCATTCAATGAACCTTTATCAAAATATAGTTCCATTAACTCTTCATCATTCTCAGCTGCTTTTTCCACTAACTCATTATGGAGAAAGTTGGCCATTTCTTTTTCGGTTTCAGGGATTTCTAGTTTTTCTGGCTTACCACCTTCCGGTTTGAATTTATATAGTTTCATTTTTAAGACATCAATAATACATTGAGCCCCATCCATCAATATTGGATATTGAATTTTAACCGCGTTGTTTCCAACAAGATCCACTATGCTTTGGTAGCTACTGTCAAAATTGGCCTGAGGATGATCTATCTGATTAATGACGAATAAGGTAGGCCGGCTGAATTTATTGATATACTGCCAAATGATTTCTGTTCCGATTTCGACCCCTTGCTGGGCATTGATAACGGTCACCAAAGAATCGGCAACTCTCATTGTTGATGCAATTTCTCCTATAAAATCATCCAAGCCAGGAGTATCGATAATATTGATTTTGTAATTCCTCCATTCTGTATGCAGAGGAGTGGCGAATATTGAGGTTTCTCTTTCATGTTCAATCTCATGGTAATCGGCAATGGTATTTTTGTCCTCCACGGTGCCGCGTCGATTGATCAATCCGGCCTCAAATAACATAGTTTCGGCAAGCGTGGTCTTGCCGCTGTTATGGGCTCCAACAAATGCAACATTTTTGATGTGTTTTTCGTCATATATTTTCATGGAATTTGTCTTTAGAAGTTCTTTCGTATAAAGTTAAGAAAATATCCGACAAGTATTTTATGACTTATGTTAGGTCTTTAGAGGAATTTGCTAATAATTTGTAAAAAACCCTCTGTTTGAGAGTCTCATGTTGAAGTACTGCAAAAATATAACAAGATCTTAGATAATATTTACCTCCATTTCAAGCTCAATTTGAAATTCTTTGAAGACTGTTTTCTGAATAGTTTTTGCCAAGGTCAATATATCTTTACCTTGTGCATTTTTATAATTTACCAGTACGAGTGCCTGTTGCTTATGTACACCTGCATCACCGATTCGCTTCCCTTTAAACCCACATTTTTCCACGAGCCATCCTGCAGGAACTTTGATTTGTTCTTCAGATAATGTATAATGTGGTATCTCGGGATATTCGGTCTGTAGTTTAAGGAAATGAGCTGCTGATATCACAGGATTTTTGAAAAAACTACCACTATTACCAATTTTTTTTGGGTCGGGTAATTTAGATTGTCGAATGGTAATGACAGCTTTAGAAATATCATGGATGCCAGGCTCAACTATTTTGGCTATTTTCAGTTGCTCCCTAATGGCTCCGTATTGATCATTGATTTTATGATCTTTGGATGTAAGTTTAAAAGTGACATTAAGAATGATAAACTGACCTTTTAGCGTGTTTTTAAATACGGATTCCCGGTAGCCGAAAGCACAGTCTTCTGCATTAAAGGTGTGTATTTTTCCACTGCTGATCTCCAAGGCTTCAAGCGATACAAAACAATCTTTTATTTCAACGCCATAGGCTCCAATATTTTGCATTGGAGAGGTTCCGACATTTCCCGGAATAAGCGAGAGATTCTCCAGACCTCCGAAGTTCTTTTCAAGACACCAGCAAACAAATTCATGCCAGTTTTCTCCAGCCTGAGCTCTTATCCAAACTGATTCCGGATTTTCATTGACCAGTTCGATTCCTTTTGTATTGAGGTGCAGCACTGGTTTATCGACATCCTTAGTAAGCAAAATATTACTTCCCCCACTCAAGATAAATAGGTCTTTGTGTTTTGATACGATTTCTTTTAAGACCTCCAAAGACCTGACTTCCGAGAACTGTTTAGCAGTTGCGTCAATACCGAAGGTATTTAGGGAACGGAGGGAAATGTTTTTCTGAAACATTAATTTGGGTATTGGTCCAATGCCAGTTTAAGTAATTCAACCGAACGAATCAAACTCTCTTTGTTCAGGACATAAGCAATACGGATTTGACTCTTTCCCGAACCTGGTGTACTATAGAAACCGCTTGCCGGAGCGACCATAATCGTCTCCCCTTGATCATTGAATTCTTCAAGCATCCATTGGGCGAAATGATCGGCATCTTTAACCGGTAATTCTGCGATACAATAGAAAGCTCCTTTAGGTCTTGACACTTTTAAACCTTTGATTTCACTTAAAGCGTTAATCAATACCATCCTTCTTTCATCGTATTCCTCAATCACTTTTTGAAAATATGAAGGAGGTGTTTCAAGTGCCGCTTCGCTTGCTAGCAGGGCATAGGTTGGAGAGCTAAGTCTCGCCTGAGCGTATTTTAGCGCTGTCTGAATAAGTCTCTTGTTTTTTGAAACGATGCATCCAATTCGAGCTCCGCACATACTGTAGCGTTTAGAGACAGAATCGATAATAATGGCATGTTCTTCCAGGCCATCTAGGCTCATGATTGAATGATGTTCAATCCCATCATAAACAAATTCACGATACACCTCGTCAGCAATTAAAAAAAGGTCATGTTTCAGTGCAAGGTCCTTAAGTTTTTCAAGTTCTTCCTTTGAATAGAGGTAACCCGTAGGATTTCCGGGATTACAAATTAGGATAGCCTTGGTTTTTTTACTGATCAATTTTTCAAATTCTTCTATGGCTGGTAAGGCGAAATCATCATCTATGCTCGAAACTATAGGTACAACTTTGATTCCATTGGCTACTGAAAATCCATTGTAATTGGCATAAAAAGGTTCGGGAATAATGATCTCATCTCCAAAATCAGTGATACTTCCCAAAGTAAATAGAAGGGCCTCTGACCCACCTGTTGTAACGATTATATCTTTTTCAGTAACATCAATATTGTTTTTTCTGTAATATTGACTTAATTTTTTCCGATAGGTTTCAGATCCTTCACTGCGGGCATAGGATAAAACTTTTATATCGTTTTCCTTTACCGCTTTAAGGGCAGCCTGAGGAGTCTCAATATCAGGTTGACCTATATTCAAATGATATACCTTGGTGCCTCTTTTTTTAGCCTCTTCAGCAAAGGGCACAAGTTTTCTTATAGGCGACTCGGGCATTTGTTGCCCTTTTAACGATATTTCTGGCATATTTAAAGTGTTGAATGTAGCTGCAAAATTGCGAAATATTATTTACTTTTTCCTCTTTAGAGCCTCTTTTTTCAAGGATATTTAGTATCTTTATATATATAATTAATCTTAAATAACACTATTATGTCAAGCGATTCTAAATTGTTGTTAGGGCTCATCTTAGGTGCAGCAACGGGTGCGGTAGCAGGATTACTGCTTGCTCCGGCTTCCGGTAAGGAAACTCGGGAAAATCTTTCAGAAAAAGCGGGAGAGTTAAAGAGTGACCTGGATAAAAAATTTAATGAACTATCAAAAAAACTTCAAGATTTGGACAAAGAATCATTGAACGATTTCAAGGAAAAGTTCGGTGATGTTAAGGCTTCTGTAAAAGAAAAATATGATAAGGTATCTGCCAAGGTAAAAGACCTTGAAAAGGAACTATCTGAAAAGATCGAATCAATTAGAAAGGAAGCCAATACTGTGGAATCCAATTCTAATTCAATATAAATAAATATTGAATTAGACTAATGATAGATTTGGTTAAAAAGTATGTTGAGAACAGAATTCAACTAGTTAAATTTAATTTTATTGGTGCTATTGCCAATATAGCGGCTGCAATGGTCAGTTCATTTTTACTATTGGTCATAGGTATATTGATTGTGCTTATGTTCAGTATATCCTTGGCCTTTTGGCTTTCTACTTTTTTTGAAAGTGAGATTATTGGTTTTGCATTGGTTGGCCTTATTTATGTTATTTTGCTTGTGGTCTATACGATGTTTGCAAAAGATGGTATTGAGTTAAAAATCAAGGATAAGATTGTGGAGGCAGCTCTTACGGATGATGATGATTTTAACGAATCTATAGAGTATGAAGAGTAGGATAGGAGCTGGAATTACCACGTTTGATGACTTGAATCTGGCGAAACAAAAATTGGCAAATACGATAAAGGTACAAGAGAAGGAGATTCTTAGCAGTCCTGTATTGTCTATTGTTATGGGAATTTTCCAAGGTGATTCGGTAAGAAGTTCATTAAAAAATTCTATGGAATCTGTTTCTATTGAGCATTATAAGAAAGCAGCAATAAATTTGTTAAGTACACTTCTAATGGCCAATAAAAAAACGCGCAAGTTTTTCGTTGGCTTTATCATTGCGAAAGAGATGATTCCGTTTATCCTGGAAAAGGTAAATGAATATGTTAAAAAATAGCGATTGTGGATGGCGATTTTGAAAAGCTAAATTTTTCTTAAAATTATTGCCATCTCTCAATTTTATAGTACTTTCCATACGCTATTTTATATGCCAAGATGTTCAAAAGAGTTATTCTGTTACTAGTATTTTTTAGTTTTACGTTGTTGATTCAATCGCAAGGTAGGTTCAGGATATTAGATACAAGTAAGAAGAGTGAATCTATGACTTTTTCTTTGGTGAACAACTTGATTGTGATCGCCGGTGAAATCAATGGTAAGAAGCTCAATTTTTTATTGGATACAGGGATAAAAAAAACTATTCTATTCAACCTTAAGTTTGAAGATTCAATACAGCTTAGAAATGTTCAAAAGATACAGCTACGCGGTCTTGGCGAAGGTCAGCCAATTAATGCATTGACCTCCAAAGGAAACTACTTCAAATTCAAAGGGATTGTCAACCCCGAACTTTCCCTATTTGCTATTACTGATGAACTGTTTGATCTTTCCGCAAAAATGGGTAAAGACATTCACGGTATTATTGGAGGAGATTTATTTCGTGATTTTGTGGTAAAAATAAACTACGGAACAGAAAAACTAACTTTTTATAATCCTGATTTTTATGATGTTTCTAACTGTCGAGGATGCGAAACTTTCCCTCTTGATTTCTATAATGGAAAACCATTTATTGATGTGCATGTTGAGAATCACTTAGGGAAAGATGTTTCGGTGAAATTACTTATTGATTCAGGAGGAGGTGATTCCCTTTGGTTGTTTCCTCATTCTGATCCCGATATTATAATCGGAGATAATTATTTTGATGACTATCTAGGTAAGGGCCTTAATGGGAATATTCTCGGGAAAAGAAGTAGAATCAAAAAATTAAAGATGGGAAGTTTTGAGTTTGAAAATGCCGCTGTTTCTTATCCTGATTCGACATCTATCCTCAGAGTTCATGCGAATAAAGATAGGAACGGTACTTTAGGGGCAGGAATTCTCAAAAGGTTTCAGGTGATTATGGATTATCCAAACAGTCGCATCACACTTAAGAAAAATAGACGGTTTTATCGTGAACCTTTTCTTTACAATAAAAGTGGCATAGAATTGATATACGGTGGTGATATGCTTGTAAAACAAAGCAAGTATCAAGTTCCTCTTTCCAAGGACAATTCAAGCGTATCCATTACGGATATATTTTACACTTTTGGACTGACCTACAAGCCTAGCTATAAAATATTTATGATCAGAAAAGAATCACCGGCCCATTTTGCCGGATTACTGAAGGATGATATAATTTTAGAGATCAACGGAAAAGAAGCCTATAACTTAAAAATGGAAGAAATTGTATATATGTTCTCGCAAAAGGAAGATAAAAAGATCAAGGTTCTTGTTGATAGAAATGGACAACACTTGAGATACGAGTTTTATTTAAAAAGTATGTTGTAAAAAAAAAGCCCTCGAAGGGCTTTTTTTTAATTTGTTTCAGAGACGATACTTTTCTTTTTTTGAAGTTCCCCTGCTTGTTTTTCAAGAACCCTACCTTTTACCTTTAATACCAAAGTTGGTTCATATGCATTGGACGTTATTGTAACAGTCTTAGAAAAAGGCCCAATTCTGTTGGTTGCATATTTTACCTTAATCTCACCACTTTCACCTGGCATGATAGGCTCTTCAGGTTTCGTTGGAACCGTACAGCCACAACTACCCTTTACATTTGTTATAATCAAAGGAGATTTACCTACATTTTTAAATTTAAAAACTCTGTTACCATCGGAATTTGCCGCAATTTCTCCATAATCAATGACGTCACTTTCAAATTCAAAAACAGGTCCTGTATAATCTTTTTGAATTTCTTCTTTCGTTTGTCCATTCATTGAGAATGACATCACGCCGATAAATAATAAAACCAGTATTTTTTTCATGATAAATATTTTGCGTCAAAATTAATACATTTTTGAATAAATCTAACTTTAATTGGACGAATTTATTGCTTAAAATTGTAATTTTGCACACTATTTGACAAAAATTTAACATATGAACATCCCAGCAAAATACAATGCACATACGGTAGAAGCAAAATGGTATAAGTACTGGATGGAAAATAATTATTTCCATTCGGAACCAGATGAGCGTGAGGCCTATACCATAGTCATTCCTCCTCCAAATGTGACCGGGGTATTGCATATGGGGCATATGTTGAATAATACCATACAAGATGTATTGATTCGACGAAAAAGGATGCAGGGCTATAATGCTTGTTGGGTACCTGGAACCGATCATGCTTCGATTGCTACTGAGGCTAAAGTTGTTGCCAAGTTGAAAGAAGAAGGTATTCAAAAGTCTGACCTTAGCCGGGAAGAATTTATAGCTCATGCCTGGGAATGGACGCATAAGCACGGAGGCCTTATTTTGGAACAGTTGAAAAAACTGGGAGCTTCATGCGATTGGGAAAGAACGAAATTCACAATGGATGAGGATCTCAATAAATCAGTAACCAAGATTTTTAAGGATTTACATAATAAGGATTTGATCTACAAAGGGTATCGAATGGTTAACTGGGATCCTGAGGCTAAAACAACGCTTAGCGATGAGGAGGTAATCTATATTGAGAAACCGGGAAAGTTATACTATGTTAATTATGCCATAGAAGGAAGCGACGAGGTAATTCAAATTGCCACAACAAGACCAGAGACGATTTTGGGAGATACGGCTATTTGCATTCATCCTGATGATAAAAGGTTTTCTCATTTAAAAGGCAAGAAGGCGATTGTGCCAATTGTTGGAAGAGCCATACCTATTATTGAAGACTCTTATGTTGATATTGAATTCGGAACAGGAAGTCTTAAGATCACTCCGGCACATGATCCGAACGACAAAATTATTGGAGAGAAGCATCATCTAGAAGTGATTGATATATTTAACGATGACGCAAGTTTAAATTCAAATGGGTTACACTACGAAGGTAAAGATCGTTTTGTTGTGAGGAAGGAGATTGTTAAAGAATTAGAAGAAAAGGGGTTTCTTGTCAAAACCGAAGATTATATGCATAAAGTGGGAACCTCAGAGAGGACCAAAGCAGTGATCGAGCCTAAAATTTCTGAACAGTGGTTTTTGAAAATGGAAGACCTGGTTAAACCTGCCATTGATGCTGTATTGAACAGTGGTGATGTACAATTGGTTCCACATAAATTTGTCAATACCTACAGGCACTGGATGGAGAATATACGCGACTGGAATATTTCCAGACAATTATACTGGGGCCATCGAATTCCTGCTTATTATTACGGGCCGGGCACTAATGATTATGTAGTTGCTGACAGTTTGGAGGAGGCGTTAAATATGGCCAAAATAGAAACAGGAAATGAATCCTTGACCCTACATGACATGAAGCAGGATGAAGACACATTGGATACCTGGTTTTCTTCCTGGTTATGGCCAATCAGTGTTTTTAATGGTATTAACGAACCGGAGAATGAAGATTTTAAATATTATTATCCCACCAATGATTTGGTGACCGGCCCTGATATCCTTTTTTTCTGGGTTGCACGAATGATTATTGCAGGTTACGAGTTTGTTGATGAAAAGCCTTTTCAAAATGTATATTTGACCGGCCTTGTTAGAGATAAGCAAAGAAGAAAGATGTCTAAGTCATTGGGAAATTCACCTGACCCAATTGATTTGATGAATGACTACGGTGCAGATGGGGTACGAGCGGGAATTTTAATGAGCTCTGCAGCTGGGAATGATTTGTTATTTGATGAAAGCCTGATGTTGCAGGGAAGGAATTTTGCTAATAAGATTTGGAATGGATTCAGGCTTGTAAAAGGTTGGGAAGTTTCAGAAAGTGCTATGCAACCTGAATCGGCAAAAATGGCGATAGCCTGGTATAAAGCTAAGTTTCAAAAAACGCTGGCCTTTATCGATGATCAATTTGATCAATATCGATTATCTGATGCCTTGACGGCAATCTATAAGTTGGTTTGGGAAGATTTCTCTTCCTGGTATTTGGAAATGGTAAAACCTGAGTTCGGGCAGCCAATTGACCCAGAGACTTTAAAAGCTACTATTGATTTCTTTGAAGATAATATCAAGATTCTCCATCCATTTATGCCTTTTATTACCGAAGAAATCTGGCAATACTTTAAGGAAAGAACAGAAAAAGAAGCCCTTATTGTGACTTCATATCCTTTAAAAGAGCCTTTTGATGGAAGCATTTTAGACGAATTTGAAACAATCAAAGAAATTATCTCGGCAGTTCGTAATATTCGCAAACAGAAGAATATCTCATTTAAAGAATCTCTAAACTTATTCCTTCTTAAAAAGGATGAAGTCAATCCGGAATACTATTCACTTATAGGAAAGATGTGCAACGTTTCCAAAGTAGAAGAGACCAAAGAGAAAATTGAAAGCGCCTTGACTTTCAGGGTGGGATCCAATGAGTTCTTTATTCCTTTTGCCCAGCATATTGATGTTGAAGCTGAAACGAAAAAACTCAAGGAGGAGCTTGCCTATCACAAAGGCTTTCTCGCATCGGTGCGAAAAAAGTTGAGTAATGAAAGGTTTGTAAATAATGCCCCAGAGCAAGTCCTTTCAAACGAAAAAAAGAAGGAAGCAGATGCTTTGGCGAAAATTGCCATGGTCGAAAAAAGCCTTGCTTCCTTTTAAGGAAGCTTGCTTTATTTGGTTGTTTTACCCTTGAGACTGTCTGTAAAGATCTGATCAACAGGTTCCCAAAGTTCAATTTTATTTCCGTCAGGATCCATGATGTGGACAAATTTTCCATAATCATAGGTCTCAATTTTGTCACAGATCGTAACACCTTCTTTTCGTAATTCTATTAATAGGGCTTCCAAATCGGCAACCCTATAGTTGATCATAAACTCTTTCTTTGACGGTTCAAAATAATTGGTATCGTCTTTAAAAGGGCTCCATTGTAAATAATTGATCTGATCGGGATTGTTGGCATTTCTAAATTCAAAAGGTGAACCATAGGCATCGACTACAAGACCTAGATTTTTATGATACCAATCCTTTATTTTAGCTGGATCGGAGGTTTTGAAAAATATGCCACCTATACCGGTTACCTTTTTCATTTTACTTTTGAACGCTTATAATTTTAGCTGAAATAGCTACTTCATCCCAGGTTTTACTCACGCCGTCAGGACCAGTGTGTAAGGCCAAACAAGCCTCGTGTAATGATTCTAACGCATCTTGAGCCTGCCATATGTTGAGATCCATTTTTGTATCAACAAGGATAGTATCCTGACTCATTTCATAGGTAAAAGGAAGATCCTTGGTTAAGCCATTCATGGTAATTGCAAGATTCCCCTTACTTTCATCTTCAACAGAAAAAACACCTTTTAAAGTTAATGTGTTTTCCATAATCGCGAAAAAGAATGTATTTAATTTTCCATCTCTAAGCGTATCCTTGGTAAAAATACTTGAAACTGGAATTTCGAATTCCAACCCTTCCAAAGAGGCAGCCCTTGTGACTCCTTCATTCTTGTTGAGAATATTTATTTCTGTAAAAGTGCCTTTTACGGGAAGCTTGTCAGTAGTTTTATAAGCTGTCCATTGAACCGTTGAATTTTGTCCGTCAACAGTATACGATTCAGTAGTGACTGAACTTTCAACTTCTTTCTTTTCCTTCGCACAGGAAAATAAAAACAGGGTAAAAATAGTGACAAGGCATAAATTTAAAATCTTCTTCATATTATTTTTATTAGTAGTTAATAGTAGTTATTGTTATTGGACTTCTTTGCCGGTATACTTCTCGACAAGTCGGATATATTCTCTTTTGGCATCATCTTCCGTTATGTTGGCCATCTGAAAATAGGCGTTTAATTTAAATGCATTTCTAACCATATCATCACCAGATGGAATAACCACAGAATCCTTTGATGTCGCGTGTTTGTAATAGGAATAAAATTGAAGCATGATATCAGGCGGAAGTTTTTTGGTCATGGCTGAGGCCATCTCAAAAGCTTTGCGAAATCTTCTTTCTAGGTCATCCATTATTTTGAAGCTAATATGGTTTCGCCACCTTTTGTTTTTTGGTTCAGGTTAACATCAATCTTCATATCCAAAGGTACAAAAATATCTATTCGGGAGCCAAATTTGATAAAACCCGCGTCTTCACCCTGAATTACCTTTTGATTAATTTTGGCATAATTAACAATTCTTCTCGCAACCGCTCCAGCAATCTGTCGATATAGAATTTCTCCAGAGCTCTTATTTTCAACAACAATGGTCGTACGCTCATTGTCTTCGGAAGATTTAGGATGCCAAGCCACAAGATATTTACCAGGATGGTATTTACTATATTTTACTATTCCCGAAACAGGATATCTTGTAACATGAACGTTCAAGGGTGACATAAAGATAGAAATCTGCTTCCTTTTGTCATTAAAATATTCTTTTTCGAGCACCTCTTCTATGACAACTACTTTCCCATCTGCAGGGGCTATGATGCACGCATCGTTAAGAACAGTATTTCTTTTTGGGTCTCTAAAGAATTGAAGGATCAAAATAAAACCTATCAGTAATAGTATCATCGAAGATTTCTGTAACCAATAGTTAGCGACAAAATTGTCGATCAATAGTAAGCCACTGACCAAAATAAGCGCTGCGATCAAAATAATCTTAAAACCTTCTTTGTGAAACATTATGTAGTAAGGAATAAATAAATAAATATAAATGGTGTTGCAAAGATAATACTATCCAATCTATCTAAAAAACCTCCATGCCCTGGAAGAAGATTACTACTGTCTTTAATTTGTGCCTGACGCTTAAACATAGATTCAATCAAATCACCCAAAACACCAAATATGCTCACGATGATCGCAATAGTAAACCATTGGATAGGCTGAATACTAGAACAATATCTCGCTACAAAGTATCCAGCTATAAAAGTAAATATGAATCCACCTAAAAAACCTTCTACTGTTTTATTAGGTGAAACCCTTTCGATCAATTTATGCTTTCCGAAGTTCTTGCCAATCAAAAAAGCAAAAACATCATTACTCCAAATTAGAATAAATATGCCAATGATGATCGAGGTATCGAAACTATCCTCAAAATTCAAATAGGGAATTTTGACCAATAACGAAAATGGAATAACGATATACATTAAGGTTAAAAAATTCTTACCGAGGTATTGTCTGCCGATTTTTCTGGAGGATACCAGCGCAAGGACAAAAGAAAAATAGATGGCCGCAAGAAATATTGATAAAATGATCTTTTCTGAAAAATCATCTTTAAATACGACAAGATTGTTATTAGAAATCACGGCGGTAAAAAAACAGGTGGCACCCAAGAGATAGGGGAAAATGCTTTTCAGTTCAATAATTCTTATGAATTCATAAATACAGATCATCATAAAAACAAGGAATAAACTATAAAAGAACAAAGAGCCAAGGAGAGAGGAAGAAATAACAAGGCCTACGTATAATAGGCCAAAAACAATTCGTTTGGTAAAGTTGTTCATGAATTTATAAATCTTCTAACAGGAGCAAATATAGCGTTTTGGAATTAGTGTTTCCATAACTCATGAAATCAGTTTCTGTCTTGTTTATAATAAAATCTTTAATTGAACTGATAATCGTTGGCGAATTTTTTTCCGATCGGTTCCTAATTCCAGAAATTCCGTCTCTTGAATCATTAACAATCTGGCTTGTTTTTGCATAAACAATGAAGTTGCTGGGAAGTTCTTTTAATTTTTTATCTTTTAACTGCTTAGACGAAAACATGATACTGCCATCGCTCGCGATCAGGCATTCACAATGGGTCATAAAAGGCAAAGAAGAAATGATTTTACTTGTTTTTGCGCTTTTAATACTGGTGAGTAACTCCCTAACTTCTTCATTAAAGGTGACTACATTATTCCACTGATTTTCTTGAAGTACCTGAACTAAATTCTTTTCAACTTCTTCGACATCTGCACAATACAAGAATTTACCTCCTTTGTGTATAAATTTCTTTACAAATAGCTCATCAATTGAGAGATCATCCTCTTGTCCGACTTCTTTTTCCCCTTCTTCCTTTTGAGAAGATTTAATGATATTTTTAAAAAATTTATTAAAAAAACTCATAACCAAATTGTATAGTTCAAATGTACAAAAACACTTTGATTATTTTGAGTTTTCCTCAGCAATTTCCTCTTTAGGATCACTGTCATCTGTGTCTTTAGAAGTTTTTTTATTCTCAGTAATTTCCTCTTCGACACTCTCGTTATCTGCATCTTTAGAAGGTTTTTTACTTTTAGCTAGTTCTTTACTTTTAGCTATTTCTTTACTGAATGGTCTTTCTCCAAATATTTTTATAAGGTCAACTTCAAAGATTACTTCCTTTTCTGTCAATATTTCTGCCAGTTCAATCAGTTTGTCTTTATGCTTCCGCAATAGCGTAATAGCTCTTTGGTATTCTTTTTCGATGATTTTAGAAATCTCTTCGTCAATAGTCTGTGCGGTTAATTCACTATAAGGCTTTGTAAAACCGTATTCATTTTGACCACTTGAATCATAATAGGTGATATTGCCTATTTTTTCATTTAGCCCATAAATACTTACAATGGCCCTTGCCTGACGGGTCACTTTTTCAAGGTCGTTCAAGGCACCTGTTGAAATCTTATCAAACATAACTCTTTCGGCTGCTCTACCACCAAGAGTGGCACACATTTCGTCAAGCATTTGATCCGTTTCTACTATTTGTCTTTCTTCCGGAAGGTACCAGGCTGCTCCTAAGGATTTTCCTCGCGGAACAATAGTTACTTTTACCAGAGGTGCTGCATGTTCGAGCATCCAGCTAACCGTGGCATGTCCGGCTTCATGATAAGCAATGGTCTTTTTTTCTTTTGTTGTAATGATCTTGTTCTTTTTTTCTAAACCACCTACGATCCTGTCAACAGCATCTAAGAAGTCTTGATGGTGAACACTTTTTTTGCTTTTTCTTGCGGCAACAAGAGCAGATTCATTACATACGTTTGCAATGTCAGCTCCAGAAAAACCTGGTGTCTGTTTAGATAGAAATTCCAGATCCACATCCTTAGCGAGTTTCAAAGGCTTTACATGAACCTCAAAAATTTGTTTTCTTTCATTTTTATCCGGAAGATCCACATAGATCTGTCGATCAAATCGTCCTGCTCTCATCAATGCTTTATCCAAGACATCAGCTCTGTTGGTAGCCGCTACTACAATAACATTCACATCAGTTCCAAAACCGTCCATTTCAGTAAGTAACTGATTAAGCGTGTTCTCTCTTTCGTCATTTCCTCCTGTGATACTATTCTTTCCACGCGCTCTACCAATCGCATCAATTTCATCAATAAATATGATGGAAGGAGATTTAGCGGCTGCCTGTTTGAAGAGATCTCTCACCCGAGAGGCACCTACTCCAACAAACATTTCGACAAAATCTGATCCGGATAAAGAGAAGAAAGGAACCCCTGCTTCGCCGGCCACTGCCTTAGCCAATAAAGTTTTTCCTGTTCCTGGAGGTCCTACTAACAAGGCTCCTTTTGGAATCTTTCCACCAAGATTTGTATACTTATCAGGGTTCTTAAGAAAGTCTACAATTTCCTGAACTTCTTCTTTTGCACCTTCCAATCCTGCTACATCTTTAAAAGAGGTTCTAACCTTTGTGTTTTCATCAAAAACTTTAGCCTTTGATTTTCCAATATTGAAGATCTGGCCTCCTGCGCCGCCGCCGCCGCCGCCAGACATTCTTCGCATAAAGAAAATCCACAACCCTATAATGAATATAAAAGGTAACCAAACAAGGAAAGAATCAAAAAAGCTGGTTCTTGTTGTATTGTCTTTGTCAAAATCCAAATTAAATTCAGATTTTGACGTTTCAAGATTCTTTTCAAAATTTTGAAGATCTCCAAAATCATAGATATAAACTGGAGTGGTTTGTCCAAAAACAGAAGGGTTTTTATACTTGTTATATTTGTCCTTGGTATTTAAAGCTTCACTTTTGATACTCAGTTGAGCAATGTCTCCATTGACAATAAGGATTTTTTCAATATCATTTTCATTGAGAATCTCATTAAATTCATTCTGAGTCAACTTATTACTTGCCAAATCAGAACTGTTTAACAATTGATATCCTATAAGCAAAGCGAAAATGATCCCATATATCCAATAAAAATTGAATTTGAAATTAAATTGTTTAAAAGGTGAGTTATTTTCTTTTTTTGTATTTTCTTTTTTCATAAAATAAGTTTAACGATTGCTGCTTTTAATAAGCACTTTCAATGTTTGTGATTTTTCCATCGCCCCAAAGCTCTTCTAAGTTATAAAACTCTCGTACATGTTTCTGGAACACGTGAACCACAATGTTCACATAATCAATTAAAATCCACTCTGCGTTACTCTCTCCTTCCACATGCCAAGCCTTGTCTTTAAGGCTTTTGCTTACATTTTTTTGTATGGAGGCTGCAATGGCACTAACTTGTGTATTAGAAGTTCCGTCACACAGGATAAAGTAATCACAAACAGTATTCTCAATATCTCTTAAATCAATTATTGAAATATTTTCACCTTTAACATCTTCAATTCCCTTAATAACTTCAGCGATTAACAGATCTAAATTAACTATTTTTTTTGCCATTAAATTGTTTCAAAATTTCTTGCAAATGTATCACATTTTTATCACTTTAGATGTTCTATTAATTGCAATATTACAATGTATCTATTCAAACTTGATGCCACAGATTCAACAAATTCTTATTTGCGGCAAATGTCAAAAAACAAGGATTTGGGAAAATGGACGGTGGTCACTTCAGATTACCAAACTCAAGGCAGGGGACAGAAGGGTTCGGTATGGCAGTCAGATAAGGGTAAAAATTTGATATGTAGCATATTAGTCAAACTGGATAACTTCAATGCGGAGGACCAATTTATACTGAATTGTGCAATTTCTGTTGGGATTCATCAGTACTTAAAACGCTATAATCTGCCAAAATTAAGAATTAAATGGCCTAACGACATTATGTCAGTATCAAAGAAGTTGGGTGGAATTTTAATTGAAAACACGCTTGTTTCTGACAAGATTAATCACAGTATTATTGGAATAGGAATCAATATCAATCAGGAAAAATTCCCAACTGACCTTCCTTTGGCGGTTTCTATCAAACAATTGACCAATAATTATACATCGCGAGATATTTTTTTGCAGGATCTTTTGAATTCCATTCAGAATAAATTTGAATTGATCATTGAAAAACAATATGATGAATTATGGTCACAATATGAGGCATCACTTTATAGAAAGGATAAGGCACATATGTTTGAAAATACCAAAGGAGAACAATTTATGGGAATCATTCGTGGCGTGACTAAAAAGGGAACACTGCTTATTGAAAAAGAAGACACCACTATTGAGGCCTATAACTTTAAAGAAGTGACTTATTTGTGAACATAAGAAAAATTCTTCTTATTGCTTACCTATATTGCTGATCAGTGTATCAATGAATTTTTGAAGTGGTTTTTTTACCATCATCGCCACCATTGGATTAAATTCTCCGTCAAACACCAATTGCACATTGCTTGAAGACTCCGAATTGTCTTCTATATCAGCCGTAAGGCTAAACGGAAATTTTTCACTGGCCGATCCAAGAACGATCTTTTTAGGAGCCTCAACTTCCTGAAGTTTAAGCTCAATCTCAGGCATACCTTTTAGAGCAAATAAAAAGGATTCTTCACCTGCCTCGAATTTATCAATATTTTCGGGCATAAGATGCTCGAAATTACCAACGTTAGACAAATAGTCAAAAATATCCTGACTTGATTTTTGCACAGTAACTTTAGGGCTTTCTAAATTCATAGTATTATTGAGCGTTCCAATCGCCCGGATCTTCCCTCCAGACTTTAAGGGTTGTAACTTGTTTTGAGCTAATAAAATTTGTATCGAGGGCTTGTTCAATGAGGTTCTCATAGTCGCTTAAGGTGGTCAAATCAAGGTGACGATCCTTAAAGCTCTTTTCAGCCACAGGGAATCCATAATTAAAAATAGCAACCATTCCAATGACTCTTGCTCCAGCTTCTTTTAGTGCATCAACAGCATTTAAGCTACTTTTACCCGTACTGATCAGGTCTTCAACTACGACAACATTCTGACCGCTATCCAAAAAACCTTCGATTTGGTTTTGTCGTCCGTGTTTTTTAGGTTCAGGCCTGACATAAATAAATGGCACCCCTAATTCTTGTGCTACCAATACACCAATTGCTATCGCTCCTGTTGCTACTCCGGCAATCATATCGGGTTGTCCATGCTTGTCTAAAATGATTTTCGCAAGGTTTTCACGAATGTAATTCCTGATCATTACATAGGATAAAGTAACTCGATTGTCGCAATAAATGGGCGATTTCCATCCGGAAGCCCATGTAAATGGTTCATCAGGTCGCAATTTTATTGCTTTTATCTGCAAAAGCAATTCAGCTGTCTTTTTTGCTGTATTTTTGTCAAAAATCATACTGCAAATGTATACAATTTTTAAGAATGATACTTCAATTATTTTAACTGATAAAGGAAATAATCCAGAGTCGGCGTATCATTTTTTATGGAAGGATATGAAAGAAGGGGATACGCTGAATAAGTTGTTTTCATTGAGCTACCCTAAGATATATTTGCAGGATGTAGACCTGGAAGGTATGTGGAAGGAATTCCGCCAGAATTTCAAGATCATAGAAGCTTCCGGAGGAATTGTTAGAAATGGCCTGGGTCAGATTCTTTTTATTTTCAGAAATGGTATTTGGGACCTGCCCAAGGGAAAAATAGAGGTTGGTGAGAGCAGAGAGACGGCAGCCCTGAGAGAAGTAAATGAGGAATGCGGCTTTACAAGGCTATCGCTCGGTAACTTCATCGGAACTACTTATCATATTTACAACGAAATAGAATCTGAGGTATTGAAAGTCTCCTATTGGTATGAAATGTCTTCAGACCAGAAAGAATTGACTCCTCAATTAGAAGAAGGAATAACTGCTTTGAAATGGGTGGGACTAAATGACTTAGACCTTATTATTGACAATACTTATCCAAATATCATCCTGCTTCTTGAGATGTATAAGGCTAGTTTTCAATAAATTGATCCATATCTGCTCCATCCATGGAGAATATGGTATATTTGCCGCTTTTTAAAAGTATAGAGATGACCGAATTTATCAGCAAACGATTACCCAATGTAAAGAATGATGTTTTGTCAGGTATTACTGTGGCCCTGGCCCTGGTGCCGGAGGCAGTAGCTTTTGCTTTTGTTGCTGGAGTAGATCCACTTGTTGGTCTGTATGCGGCCTTTATGGTTGGTTTGATTACTTCTATTTTTGGAGGAAGACCCGGAATGATCTCAGGGGCAACAGGTGCGTTAGCTGTTGTGATGGTGAGTTTAGTGGCACGGGGAAATGAAATGGGTGCCCCGGGAGAAGATCTTGGACTATATTATTTGTTTGCCACCGTTATATTGATGGGATTTATTCAGATCATGGCCGGTGTATTAAAACTGGGAAAATTTGTTAGACTGATTCCACATCCTGTGATGATGGGTTTTGTAAATGGTTTGGCTATTGTGATTTTTTTATCTCAACTGGGCATGTTTAAGAAAAGTATTGGAGGAGAAAAGGTATGGTTACAGGGAATGGAATTATATCTTATGATAGGCCTAGTAGGGCTGACGATGCTCATGATGTTTGTATTACCTAAATTCAAGTTTACCGCAAAATTGCCTGAGGCTTTACTGGCCATTCTGACAATTTCTGCCATTGCGATATTTTTCAACTTTGATGTAGCAACGGTAGGGTCCTTTATCAGAGATGGAGGAGGAGAAGGATTAAAAGGCGGACTTCCCATGTTTCAATGGGATATTTTCTCAAAAGTTCCGTTTAACTGGACTACCATAAAATTTATCTTTCCATATGCACTTATTTTGGCGGCTATAGGATTGATAGAATCTTTAATGACTTTGAATCTTATAGATGAGCTAACTGATACGCGTGGAAACGGCAATAAGGAATGTGTAGCTCAGGGAGGCGCCAATATCATCACCGGATTATTCGGTGGCATGGGAGGTTGTGCCATGATTGGTCAGTCGATTATCAATATTAAATCAGGTGGTAGAGGCCGATTATCAGGTATAGTTGCCGCTTTAACCCTACTGGCTTTTATTTTGTTTGCCTCATCTTATATAGAACAAGTGCCAATTGCGGCATTGGTGGGAGTGATGTTTATGGTTGTTGTAGGCACCTTTGCCTGGAGTAGCTTTAGAATCTTAAACAAAGTACCCAGATCAGATGTCTTTGTCATCATTTTGGTTTCTGCCCTAACAGTTATTTTTGATCTTGCCATTGCAGTATTCGCAGGTGTGATCGTTAGTGCTTTAGTGTTCTCATGGGAAAATGCCAAGAAGATCAGGGCGAGAAAAAGAATGAGAGAAGATGGTACCAAGGTATATGAAATATGGGGGCCATTATTCTTCGGTTCTATTGCTGCATTTAGTGAGAAATTTGACGCTAAAAATGATCCGGATCACGTAGAAATTGATTTTATTGAATCAAGAATAAGTGACCATTCAGCGCTTGAAGCCATTTTGAATTTGGTCAAGAAATATGAAGCTGAAAACAAAACCATTCATTTAAAGCATTTGAGTGAGGAATGTAAGGCCTTATTGTATAAATCTGACCCAAGGTTTCATCAGATCATCATTAATGATATTGATGATCCTAGGTATCATTTGGCAGCCAATCCTGAAGAATTCCCTAAAAGTCTTTCAGAATATCACCTGTAAGGATTCTTTTACTTATTGGCTTACGCTCTTTGGAACGAACATGGATACATCACCTTTATTCCCCAATATATCTCTTACGATACTTGAGCTGATATAAGAAGTATCTGCGCTGGTCAACAAAAAGACGGTTTCGATCTCAGACATTTTCCGATTGGTTTGTGCAATGGCTTTTTCGAATTCAAAATCAGCAGGATTGCGAAGGCCTCTTAAAATGAATTGACTGCCAACTTTGTTACAATAATCTATGGTTAATCCCTGATAGGTGTCTACGGTCACTTTTGGTTCATGCGCATAGGTTTTTTCAATGAAGTTTTTGCGCTCTTCCAAACTAAACATATAGTTCTTGGAAGAATTGGTTCCAATGGCAATAATGATCTCGTCAAAAAGGGGAAGACCTCTGTCAATAATATCAGTATGCCCAAGGGTCAGTGGATCAAAGGATCCAGGGAAAACAGCTGTTTTTTTCATTTTATTTTGTATTAATTGGGCTTCACTTAAACTAATGTACTTTCAAAAAGGGCAGCTAATGAAATACCTGCTTCTATGGCTTGCTTGGGTAAAATGCTCTCAACGGTTAAACCTGGAACCATGTTGAGTTCGATAAAATATGGTTCATCTCCAACAAAGATAAAATCAGACCGGGATAATCCTTTAAGCGCCATGCTCTTGTAGATTTTACTTGCCATTTCAGTAACCTTTTCCTTTTGTATAGTAGAAATTCTAGCCGGGGTGATTTCCCTGGATTCTCCTAAATATTTAGCTTCATAATCGAAAAAATCATTATCCGAATCGATTTCTGTAATAGGTAGCACTAAAATATCTCCCTGCCATTTTATCACTCCAACAGAAACCTCAATACCATCCAAAAACTGCTCAATCAGAATTTCATGATCCTCTTGAAAGGCTTTTTCCAAAGCCTCAGCCAAATCATCTTCTTTATAAACCTTGCTTATTCCATAGCTAGAGCCTGCCCTATTGGGTTTTACAAAACAGGGTAAGCCAACAGTTTCTATTATGGAAGAAAAAGAAATCTCATCTCCCTTATTCATATAAATGGACCTGGCGGTTTTAATCCCATAAGGCTTCAACAGGCTTAAACAATCTCTCTTGTTAAAGGCGACGGCCATTTGGTAAAAAGGAGCTGAAGAATGTGGAATGCCTAAAAGGTCAAAATAAGCCAAGATGGTTCCGTCTTCCCCGGGATGTCCGTGGATGGCGTTAAAAACAACATCAAACTTTATTTTGTAACCATTGACTGTAGTTGTAAAATCTGCCATGTTGATAGGATGCTCCTGCTGATTTTCGTCAATATAAACCCATTTTTTTGGTGAAATAAGAATGCGATACACATCAAACTTATCTTTGTCGAGGTGCTTAAAAACGACATTTCCACTTTTAAGCGAAATACCTGCTTCTGAGGAATAGCCTCCCATAATAATGGCAATGTTTTTTTTCATGAATGTATTTTGAAAGGCCGAGCCAATTGTGCTAACAAACTTACAAAAAAGACTTTAAATGACTGATTTCCCATCTGTGAGTTATCAATTTTTAAAGTATATTTGAAAAATTTAATTTTAGAGATGAATTTATTGCAATACCTTAAGAGTAAAGAGTTTTTAAGAACCATAATTCTGGTCATTGCCATTTCACTGCTACTTGTATTCGCTTTGGTAAAATGGTTATCATATCATACTAAACACGATGAAAAGATTGCAGTTCCAAATCTGGAGAAGTTAAGTTTAGCAGAAACGGAAAAAATACTTGAGGAGTATAAATTGAACTATGTTGTGATAGATTCTGCCAGTTTCAATCCAAAGTTTCCTCCGAAATCTGTGATAGAGCAGAATCCTATACCCGGTGATTATGTAAAGGAAAACAGAAAAATATACCTTACGCTAAATCCTTCTGATTATAGAAAAGTGACTATTCCAAATGTTCTTGATCAAACAAAAAGACAGGTAGTGATTCAGTTAAAGTCGCTTGGATTAAGAATAGGGAAGGAGCGATATATCAAAGATCTTGGAAGAGATGTGGTAAGACGACTTGAGATCAATCAAAGAAGTATAAAACCAGGAGACAGGCTGCCAAAAAATACGGTAATTGATCTGGTTTTAGGCGATGGCCTTATAAACAAAGACACAGTATATTAAGTCGACTCCACTAAATAACAGCTATGACAATGAAAGATAATGATGAGCATATCACGGCGGATGATGAGCTATATGAGCATTTTAAGTTTGTCGCAAGTGAAGGGCAGGAGCCCTTGCGTGTCGATAAATTCCTGATGAATTTTATAGAAAATGCAACTAGAAATAAGATTCAACAGTCTGTTAAAGCGGGTAATGTACTGGTAAATGATGCAGTGGTAAAATCCAATTATAAGGTAAAAGCCCAGGATGTGGTAAGGGTAGTGCTAGCTCACCCACCTCATGAAAATTTACTTGTTCCTGAAAATATCGCATTGGATATTATCCATGAAGACGAGGAAGTCATCGTTGTTAATAAACCTGCAGGAATGGTGGTCCATCCAGGTCATGGGAATTACAGCGGCACCTTGGTGAACGCCCTGATTTATCATTTTCAAAACTTACCAAAAAATAGCAATGAAAGACCCGGTCTGGTTCATAGAATTGATAAAGATACCAGTGGTTTACTCGTAGTGGCCAAAACGGAATATGCCATGGCCAATCTGGCTAGTCAATTTTTTAATCGCAGTACGGAGCGGTTATATCTGGCTTTGGTTTGGGGCAGTGTAACGGAAGATGAAGGAACAATCACGGGTCATATAGGCAGAAGCCTTAAGAATAGACTTCAAATGGATGTTTTTCCTGATGGTGAGTTTGGAAAGCACGCAGTTACTCATTATAGGGTATTAGAGCGTTTTAGCTATGTAACCCTGGTTGAATGTAAACTTGAAACTGGTCGAACACATCAAATAAGAGCACATTTTAAGTATTTAGGCCACCCATTATTTAACGATGAAAGATATGGGGGAGCCAGAATTTTAAAAGGGACAACTTATACCAAATATAAACAGTTTGTAGATAATTGTTTTAAAATATTACCCAGACAGGCCTTACATGCCAAAACTCTTGGGTTTGAACATCCTGCAACGAAGGAGAAATTATTCTTTAATTCTGAAATTCCAGAGGATATGGTATTATGCCTGGAAAAATGGAGAAATTATACTGTAAATCAAAGCGAGATCTGATCTTAACAAAATATTGAATCAAATGAAAATAGTTATTTCACCCGCAAAGTCGTTAAATTTTGAGTCAAAGGCACCAACTCCTAAATTTAGCCAACCTATTTTTTTAAATGAAGCAGATAGATTAAACAAAATATTAAAAAAGAAATCAGCAAGATCACTGTCAAAGTTGATGTCAATTTCTCCTACCCTTGGTCAATTGAATTATGAAAGAAATCAAAACTGGGAACTTCCATTTGATCTGGATAATTCGAAACAAGCTGTCTATGCCTTTACGGGTTCGGTGTATCGTGGGTTGGATGTAAATAGCCTTCCTTTGGAAGATCTGAATTTTTTACAGGAGCATCTTAGGATTTTATCAGGACAGTATGGAATTTTAAAACCTCTCGACCTGATGCAAGCCTATCGTTTAGAAATGGGAAGTAAGCTTAAAGTAGGTGTCAAACCAAATCTCTATAAATTTTGGGGCGATCAAATTACCAAGACATTGAATTCAGAATTAAATGAAGGAGAATTGTTAGTCAATCTGGCAAGTAATGAATATTTTAAGGTATTACAAGTCAAGGATCTAAAAGTTCCTGTAATCACTCCTGTATTCAAGGATTTTAAAAATGGAGCGTATAAAATGATCATGACCTTTGCTAAACTGGCAAGAGGATTAATGGTACGTTATATTGTTGACAACAAAATAACAAGCCTCGATGAGTTAAAGGGGTTTAATTATAATGGTTATGGTTTTGACGAAAATATGTCAAGTGATACAGAACTTGTTTTCACCAGATAATCTTAGAACTGTAGGCTAACAGGACTGCTGAGATCATTATTCTTGCTTACGCCAATAATGATCAAACTATTTCCGGCTTGTATTGTTTTTTTTGGAATTATAAGTTGTGTTTCTCCCGTCAAACCTATAATATTTGAGACTTTATTGATATTGTTAGCTTCACCTTGTTTAAATATATATACAAGAAACTTAACGGCCTGAAAAGAAATTTTTTCCGGTATTACCTCCCATTCAAGTAAGTATTGCTTATTTTTCATTTTAGTCAATCGTGCATTAGAAACTGGCTGCGGAGTATACTTTTCATTTTTATTTACAATTGGTTGTAAAATAGGATTTTGATAAAAATTATTTTCTAGTATCCCTTTGATCTGATAAGGGTTTTGTATCAATGACTTTGCACTAAAAAAAACGCTGCCCTTTATATTTGGAATTTGCTTATTGAGCTCTAACTGTCGCTCGATTTGTGTCGGATTTTGCACATTCCAGGCCTGATCTTCATTCTTTTTCCCAAGTTTGTATAGCCCATGACCGATATAAAGATTTGTGCTATATGAATTCCTGGACCACCACTCAACGACTTCTTTATAGTCTGCCTTTTCATGTCCTATATGCCAATAGGCCTGTGGGAGAATATAATCGACCCATCCATTTTTCATCCAAAGAACAATATCTGCATAAAGGTCGTCGTAGTTGGTTTGACCAGCCTCAGTAGCCGAACCTCGCAGGTCATCCGATTGATTTCGCCAAACTCCGAAAGGGCTTATTCCAAACTGAACCCATGGTTTCATCGTCTTTATAGTATGATGTAATTCCTGTATAATTCTATTCACATTTTCTCTTCTCCAATTGTCAAGTTGATCGGGATAGAAGTCGCCTCCATATGCTTTAAAACTTCTTAGGTCATCAAATACCTCATCTTTGATCTTATAGGGGTAAAAATAATCGTCAAAATGTATGGCGTCAATATCATAATGCTGCACAATATCTGTAACCACTTTATTGGTATAGGCCCTTACCTCAGGTAAACCCGGATCAAAGTATTTGTTAGTACCATGATTGATAAACCATTCGGGTTTTTCATAGGTCAAGGGAAAGGGGTTTGATCTGTACTCCTTGTAATTGACAACTGCCCGATATGGATTCAACCAGGCGTGGAATTCCATTCCTCTTTTATGTGTTTCTTCAATAATAAAGGCCAAAGGGTCATAATATGGAAAAGGGGCCTTATCGTTCTCTCCATTCAGATAAAACGACCATGGTTCGTATTTTGAATTGTAGAAGGCATCTGCAGAAGGCCTGATCTGAAAAACAATCGCGTTGAAATTCAGGCTTTTAAAAAGGTTGAGCAGGTTGAGTATTTCCTTTTTTTGTTGATCCGAACTAAGGTTTTTAGCACTAGGCCAGTCAATATTCCCAACAGTAGCTACCCAGACCCCTCTAAATTCTCTCGGATAAGTTTCCTGACTACTTACGTAATTGAAATTGATAAAAAAGATTAGCAACAATAGTATTGGTCTCAAAATATAACAGGTGTGAATGAATGAGTCAAAAATAAGTTCTTCTGTTGAAATCACAAGTGCTTTAAGGGATTATTCAACTAGAATAGTAAGTCAAAAACGGTTAATTTTTTGATATATTATGTCAGTATGTCATTAAAAAATGTCAAAAAGGTGACAGATTATTTAAAAATCGGCTATGGCATAGTCATTGACTATACAGCAACAGTTATTAAAATCAAAGAATAGATAAAAATTAAAATATAATATTATGAGTAAGATAATTGGAATAGATTTAGGA
>CAZPHF010000008.1:0-53111 GCA_964586115.1 uncultured Flavobacteriaceae bacterium
TCATTGTCTCATTGTCTCATCATTTCATTGTTTCATTGTTTCATTGTCTCATTGTTTCATTGACCTAATAGCCGTAATTTCTATGATTTGACCATCTCACCCTCTTACTATCTCTAAAAGTTGAAAAATTACTGGATCTTGTTTCATTTGATGCGTTACTGTCGATTATTGTTTTCATGATATATATATTTAATTATTATACGACAAATGTATGTCAGACCTGCGTACTGGTAAATTTTGACTTACCCAACTGTTGATAAACAAAGACGAGCTGTACTATTAAGACCCTATAAGCATTTATCTGCTTTAATGTCTTCTTTGAAATGCCCAACCTGCTGCTCCGATTACTGGGAATAAAGCTAATAACCATAAATAGTTTGAATTATTCTCTTGGTGAATTGACGGAGAGTCGTTGCTTTGGATCTCTACCCTGTAATGTTGCGTTTCTTTGTTTAAATAACAAATATCATGATGATCATTAATATCAAAAAATACGATATTGTCAATTCTGCAATAGATCTCTGTAAAACTACTAAGCGTTATATCATAGGTGTTAATCGCTTCTGGTATTTGTTCCAGTTCAAACAAAATGGTCGCATCATGAGCATTCAATTCAGCTTTTAAAAATTTCAATCTAACCAACTGACTGTTTAACTTCAATTTGATGTGCTCATTAAAATAGGAAGTAAAATCTAAAAGGTAATCGTCTAACTGAATGACCGTTTGGCTCTGTAATTTCGGATGGATCTCCCTAAGCAGATCAATAGCTCCTTTTGGTGTCAAATGTATTTTTAGCTCCCCTCTATTTTGGTGGATCTCATAAAAATAACTGATCTCGTCCGGATTATGTGCCTCAACTGAAACACTAACAAAGAGTAAGACAAAGATGATTATTAGCTGAATTGATTTTTTCATTCTTAAAAAATTTGGCCTCCTTTACTGTCTAAAAAAAGAAGGCCGATTAATACAAAATCTACTCTAAAAAAAACTAAAACTATCATCAGGCGTGCCTGAAAAACACAAGGGGGATGATGGGAAATTATCTGTTATGACATAATAGTACTCATTATCTGATTCAGGTGTTTTCCCCATTCTTCCATTACATTCATCTAAAACTGAAACTGAAGCATCGTATTCATAATCGTTAAAATAATAACCATCAGGGCAACCATCCGGAGCAGACAGACCGTCCCCGCCTCTTTCTTCAGTTTTTAACTTATATCCAGAATCCATGGCAATAATGGTTGTTTCGTCTTCAGCATATCCATACTTATAATATATTGGGTATCCATCTCCTGCATACCCAATTTTGATCATTTGCGTTCCATCAGCACCATCAAGGCCATCAATATAATTGGAAGGTGTACCATGATAATGATACCTTCCGGTAGGCTGTACATGAGCATTATTGCAATCTAAACCCAAATTCCTGGTTGATTGTAAAGTGGTAATACTCCATTCCATATTGGTGCCATTCGAACCCTGAAAAAATTCTGCTGTATAGGGATCAACCGCCACACCTGAAAATAACACCCCAAAGGTATAGCCACGGCCATAAGTAACTCGATTGGCCAGGCTTGGTTCAGTCGTCATTAAAAATGATTCAGTCGAACTTGAAATCGTATTGGGGTTACCATTGTTGGGGAATTCCCCAACATAGTGACTGGCTATACCATTTATTCTTATACTTCTTGTGGATCCTGAAACCGTTTCCTGGTATAAGCTCTCTAGTCCTAATTCAGATTGAATATCTACGTCACATTGATCAGCCTCAAGATTAATTGTAAATACGCTAGAAGTTTCCGAACAATCCGGTGTTTCCAATTCTCCGCCGTTTTGAATGGTAGTATCATTACTATCTCCGCAGGCGATCCCAAAAAGAATAACCATAAGAACAAGCAGTTTCATTTTGATTCCATTTTTCATAATTGATTATTTTAAATAATTATTTACCGCAGTTGCTCGCTCTGATGCATGAGCGTTAAGTTGATTTATTCCGTTTTGAAAATCAGAACCAGCTCTTAAAAATGTATAACCAGCAATCTCAGAAATTGCATATTCTTCAACCAAAGCAGCGTAGCTTGCATATTGAGATTGGATCGTATTCACATTAAAAGGCCCTTCTGCAATTTCCTGAACATAAGCATCATACTTAGCTTTATACACTTCATCTTGGTATAAATACCCTATTAGAGGCCATTGAGTTCCTGACACATCTGAAAAATCAAGCGCTGCTGAACCTCCCATTTTGCCTTCTTGTAAAGCCTCATTATTATCCCAGGGAATCCAAGTTAATTTCTCAGTGTCTGGATTATTGTACAAGTAATAATTATGGGTCATTCTACCATAGGTATCCCAGTTTTGAATTACAGTATTTACAGCCAAATATTTCAAAAAAACATCCGTGTCAAAAATCGATTCCAAATTGGTTCTCCAAGCAGCTGCATCTGAAGTTCTTGAGTCATCATGCAGAATCGTCAACAAACTTTCAACATCCGAAAAATCAGCTTCATCCTCGTTGTTTTTCTTTACATACTCATCCTCATCATAAGTCCCTGTTGCAAAACTTGCAGCATCACCATCTGGTTTGTATAAATTACCATCATCGTCAGAAAATTGTGTATCTAATACCGTATCATCAACTTCTTCAACCAAAGTATACAATCCGAAATAAACTGGGCCTTCTCCAAAATCTACATAAAGGGTGTAGAATGCCGTATGGGATCCTGCTAAACCTGCATTTCTAAACACATCCCCTGCTACTTTTTCTCGTAACATAGAAGTATCATCATAATTGTTTTTCAGACTCAATTTTTTAAATCCATAAAAACGTTGGTTATCTATTTGTGGATAATCATCCTCGAACTCATCAAAATCAAGTTTAAAGGCCAATTTTAAAATTCCGGATTGCCAACTACTTTGCAAACTTGAATTTCCTTTAAAACGAACCCCAACACGATACCATTCTTTACCATTATAAAACACTTCAGCTGGCACAAATATTGGGTCTTCATCAGTATCAGTTAATCCTCCACCCGGACCACCGCCCGCACCAAAGGTTCCATAAAGACCTGTCATATCTTCCAACATACTTTCCCAACGATCTTCAGTGATCACTATATCCAGCCTTTTAACGGCATTATCCTCAAAAATTTCATCAAAATTTGGATCTGCAGCTTTGCTATGTGTTTCTGCAGTCCAATCTGTTGCTTCAAAATCGGTATCATCAATTTCTTCTTCGTTTCCTTCTTCAATTTTTGTGGTAATGTCGTTTTTATCATCACTACATGAATTCAAGGTGATCATTGAAGCACTAAATATTAATGCAACAAAAAGTAGTTTCAGGTTTTTTTTAAGTGTTTTCATTTGATTTTCATTTTTTATAGAATACATATATTTCAAAATAGCCACAGGAATCTAGGCGTCGTTTTATTTTTTTCTTTCTCCTCCCCCTCTTTTTGGACGATTATTTTTCATATAACTTGTATATAACTCTTGCTGATCTTCAGACAAAACTTTTCTTACATCATTCTCAAAATCCCTTTTAAAAGATTCCATTTCATCTCTTTCAGGTCTTCCAGATTTTGTTTTACTTTCTATTTCTTCAAAATGATTTGTATATAATTCCAATACTTGTTCCTCTTGTTGTTCAGTTAATGAAATTTCATCGGCTAAATCACTTACCATTTTATTAATTTGTTTTGTAGACGGTATTGGTGGTGGACCTTGTTGTCTTTCTCCTTGTCCTCCTCGTTGTTGGGCATAGGTTGAAGTTGAAATAATTGTAAGGCATAAGATCATTACTAAACTTGCTGTTTTAAATGTGTTTCGTATCATAATTTTAAATGTTTTTATTTACTATTTTGACTACAAAGAACATGGAAAGTAACATTGAAAAATGTTGTTTTCAATGAATGCTATTTTCTTTTCAGTCAATGACATTTTATGTCCGGTTAAACACATATTTAGGGTGTTGAATTTTGGCCATTTTCAAGAAGCATTCATTTTTAATTGTTTTAATTTGTACTATGAATCAATGGAAACGTTTTCTTTTACAGTCATTTTTATGGCTTATTCTCTGGCTTATCCTTTTGGCAGGACAAGATTTTAATTCAAATTATTTGCTGGATAATGCTGTGGCATATCTATTTCAAGTTGGGCTTATCGCCGGACTTATTTTTTATGGTGCGAAGACCTTATTGTTTAAAAAGCGATACTTATTGTTTGCATTGATATCATTGGTTTCTATACTGTTTTGTGCGCAGATATCCTCAAGCTTAAGGCAATTACCAATAAGACCTGAACAACAGATAGAAACAAGGCGCCAAGCACCTCCTCCAGGAATGGAACAAGAAAACACCAATCGTCTTCCTCAGGGCAGAGCACGCTTTATGCCACAGGGAGCTCCACCTACCCGGTTCTTTATTCATTTTCTTATGCTGTCAATATCATTTATCATGGCTGCTTTTATAGAAGTTTTTATTTTTGCGAGAAAAAAAGAGGAAGAACATTTAAGGGTCGAAACAGAGCATTTACAAACGGAATTAAAATTGCTTAAAACACAGATAAATCCTCATTTCTTATTCAATTCGCTCAACAACATTTATGCCTTATCAGCCATAGATGCAACACGAACTCAGGAAAGCATCAGCTACTTATCAAACATGCTTAGGTACGTTCTGTATGAATGTGAACGACCAAAGGTGTTTTTACAAAAAGAAATTGATTATATAGAAAACTACATCAAATTGTTTTCATTAAAAAGCAGTGAAAAATATCCAATAAATACGCATTACGAAATAGCAGATCCTATGGCTCCGGTAGCTCCTATGATATTTATTCCTTTTATTGAAAATGCACTAAAGCATAGTCATATTGAAAAACGTAATGGAGCGTTTATCAATATTGATATAATAGCAAACACAACACAAATTGAGCTAAAAGTCAAGAACAGTAAACCTCTCATTAAAATTGAAAAAGATGAAGTTGGCGGAATTGGACTTGAAAATGTAAAGAAAAGATTGGCCATCTTATATCCCGACTCGTATAAACTTAAAATTGATGAGAACGACACGGAGTTCTCAATAGATTTATTCATTAAAATTTGAAATAATGTTGAGATGCTTGATCATAGATGACGAGGAGTTAGCAAGAACTTTGCTGAAAACTTATGCAGACAAGATAGATTATATTGAAGTGGTTGGCACTTATGAAAACCCTGTTGAAGCCTTAAGCATCATAAAGGATCAAGCTATTGATCTTGTATTTCTAGACATTCAAATGCCTGATTTAAAAGGTACAACTCTTGCGAGTATGTTACCGGACAGCTGTAAGGTGATTTTTACTACTGCTTATGCAGAATACGCGCTGGAAGGTTTTGATTTAAATGCAATAGACTACCTATTAAAACCTATCACTTTTGAAAGGTTTTTACAGGCTATAAATAAGCTGGGCTCTACTGAAAAGAATGTCGACAATAAAATCATTACGGTTAAGTCAGGATATGATTTACATAAAATTGTACTAGATGATATCCTATTTATCCAAAGTGATGGAGAGTATGTGCACTATCATTTAGGCGATAAAAAAATAATGTCTTACCAAAGTCTTAAATCTTTAGAAAAATCCTTGGATGCCAATTTATTTTTAAGAGTTCACAGATCTTTTATCATCAATAAAAATAAAGTGAACGCTCTTAAAGGAAGGGATTTAATTCTTGGAGAACATACCATTCCAGTTAGCGACAGCTATATTGACAGCGTCAAAAACGAATTATTTTAAGAGGTGACTACTGATAAGGCTCCCACCAGGGTTCAGATATATTTTCGCCCATTTTGATAGTGGTTCCCGGTTTTGGTGTTAAATAAGCCTGCTGCTTTTGTTCGGACTCCTTTACAAATCGTACTATTGGATCTGTCCAATGATGAAGTGCAAGGCTAAAGGCGCCCCAATGCACCGGTATAGCAAATTTTACTTTTGCATCAATCGCTGCCTGCACAACTTCTTCAGGATACATATGGATCTGATGCCATCGCTCATTATACTGTCCACATTCCATAAAGCCCCAGTCGAAAGGACCAAATCGCTCCCCTACTAGTTTAAAATTCTCATCATATCCTCCATCTCCGCTCCAATATATGCTGTGTTGTGAAGATCTGATCACCCAACCTCCCCATAAGGATTTGGCCCGATCTAAAGCACCACGTCCGGAAAAGTGTTTAGAAGGTGTGAATATAAATTCCAAATCAAAAATTTTGACTTCCTGCCACCAGTCAAATTCGGAAATATTTTTTTTCTCTACACCCCAGTGCTCCAAATGTCTTCCTAAGCCCAAAGGCACCATAAAGCATGCGACTTTTTGTTTCAAGAGGCGTATACTTTCAAAATCAAGGTGGTCATAATGGTCATGGGTCATTAAAATAGCATCGATTGGAGGAAGACCCTTTATCAAATTCAAACTATCTTTTGAAAACCTTTTAGTTCTTATTGGCCCTACAGGTGAAGCGTCAGGTCCAAACATAGGATCTATAAGCAGGTTTTTATCATTGATCTGTAGTAAAAGAACAGAATGGCCATACCAAATAAACTTAGGCTTACCATCCTTCTCAAATGAAACGGCCTTAAATGGCTTTATTGGTACGTCCCCATTCGGATCTCTGGTTTTCCTTCCCTTTACATTTTCCCTAATAAGTCCGGGCAAGGATGTCAAACTCATATCCATGGTCGTTTTTGACTGATTCTCAAATTTACCTTTTTTCCAATATTTGGATTTTTGAAGACGCTGTATTTCCTCTTTTGTCAATTTCCCTCCAAACTGAGGATTCTTGGTAAAATAATAATATCCATATGGAAGACCGAATCCAAGGATCAATAGCACTATTGATGTAATCATAATACACCTTAACAAATTAGGTTGTTAAGCATTGCAAAAATATAGAAATTGTCCTGAACATTTACCTGATATCATCACTAAATAAAGGCGCTATGAGATAGCGTATTAAAGTTTGTAAAGTCGACATAGAAATCAATGAATTATTGCTAATTTGTTTCCATCTAAATAAGAACTTAAATTCACTAAACTCCTCCATATGAAAAACTTAAGCACCAAGTATTTAAAATCCGATTTACAAGCAGGGTTGGTCGTTTTTTTAGTGGCACTTCCTCTTTGTTTGGGAATTGCATTGGCAAGTGGAGCCCCTTTATTCTCTGGAATTATATCAGGGGTAATAGGTGGAATTGTAGTAGGCCTGTTTAGTGGGTCACAATTAAGTGTGTCGGGTCCGGCTGCAGGTTTGACTGCAATTATTCTTTCAGCCATTGCTAGCCTAGGTTCTTTTGAAGCCTTTCTTTTAGCAGGGGTGTTAGCTGGGGTAGTCCAATTAGTTTTAGGTTATATAAAAGCGGGGATAGTTTCAAATTACCTGCCATCGAATGTAATCGAAGGAATGCTCGCAGCCATTGGTATCATTATTATTCTTACCCAGTTACCTCATGCCATTGGTTATGATGTTATTCATGAAGGAGATTATTTTCATATCGACAAAGAAGGAAGTCATGATATGTTTGACACACTGATTGATGCCGTTAATTTTATGCATCCAGGAGCTGTAATTATCGTCATAGCTTCTTTATTCGTTTTAATTGCTTTTGAAAAAATACCATTTCTATCGAATATCAAAGCCATACCAAGTGCATTAGTAGCAGTGTTGACAGGAGTAATTATAAATGAAACATTTAGAATCTCAGGATCTTCTCTATTGGTAGGCCCCGATCATTTGGTAAGTTTACCTGTACCTAAATCTATGTCTGCTTTTTTCAGTCAATTTAGTTTGCCTGATTTTAGTCAAATTGCTAATAAAGAAGTTTGGGTAATCGCTCTTACCATTGCAGCAGTAGCAAGTATTGAAACCTTATTATGTGTTGAAGCCTCTGATAAATTGGACCCTTTAAAAAGATATACCAATACCAACAGAGAATTAAAAGCCCAAGGGCTTGGAAATATATTGAGTTGCATGATTGGTGGTATTCCAATGACCTCAGTTATTGTAAGATCGTCGGCAAACATGAATGCGGGTGGTAGAACTAAAATAGCAGCAATTGCTCATGGTGCGTTTCTATTATTAGCCGTATTGGCTATTCCCATGCTTTTAAATAGAATTCCTTTGGCCTCATTGGCCGCTGTTTTAATTGTTATTGGATTTAAACTTGCAAGTCCGAGAGTTTTTGTTCACATGTGGAAGAATAATAAAAAGTTTCAGTTTATTCCTTTTGTAGTAACGGTAGTTGCGATTATTTTTACCGATCTACTCGTTGGAGTTGGCATTGGATTGACTGTTAGTATTTACTTTATTCTTAAAGGAAACCTTAAACTTGCTTATATTTTCAAACAGGAAGATTATAGTTCGGATAAGACTATTCATATGGAATTGGCTCAGGAAGTATCATTTTTGAACAAGGCAGCCATTAAACAAACTTTTGCCCATTTACCCGAAAATAGTAAACTTGTACTTGACGCTTCTTATTCTATATATATCGATTATGATGTCTTACAAATGATCAAAGAATTTGTGAGTCTGGGTGCACCTGAAAAAAATATTAAAGTAAAATTAACAGGATTCAGAAAAGAATATAAAATTGAGAATACAGATGTTCATATCACGACAGTTCTGTCAGATAATAAGATTGTATCTCCTAAGGAAGTTGGTGAAGGTGTTAAAGTTCCTTCAAATGCTTAAAAAGTAAAAGATCTTTCTAAATAGGAATTAAAAAAAGCGCCTTTTGGCGCTTTTTTTAATGATAAACATCCTACAAATTAGATAGATAGGCCCCATATGAGTCTTTGAATTCAAAACCTTTGACAATCCTTTTTTTATTCAGTTTTTTGTATTCTACAAGCGCCCATAGCACGAATTCTTTGATGAAAAGTTTGTCCTCAGCCATCACATCAGGCATATAGGTTGTAATGAGTTCATCAAGGGCTCCAATTCTGTTTAAAGACTCGCTGTATTCATTTTCCGTACCGTCATCCATCAATTCAAACGAACTTTGTTCAAAAAACCATTGCATTACAGCATCATAGGTATCTTTCTCTTCTTCATGCTTTAGCTTTTTGATTACCGGAAAATAATTGTCAAATAGTGTTTTTGACGCAGATCCAATCAATTTTTCCGCAACAAAAGCGGCTCCCTCCTGCTCTCCTTCATAAACCAGCTCAACTTTTCCTATGATCGACGGAATCATCCCAAGAATATCTGCAAAACGAATACTGGTTCGGGTCTCGCCCGAAGCCAGAGATCTGTGCTCTGCGGTACTTAATAAATTTTCGTAAGCCGTAATACTCATTCTTGCACTGATACCACTTTTACTATCCACAAATTCACTTTTTCGTGCCTCGAAACCAATTTGTTCAACAAGGTCCTTTGCCAGTTCGGGTATATGAATTTCACAAACCCTGGTGTTCTGCAATTTTGCTTCCTGTGCCGTAATGGTCTTGGCAACTTCAATCGAATTAGGGTAATGGGTTAGAATTTGAGATCCGATTCTGTCTTTCAATGGTGTCACTATACTACCCCTGTTGGTATAATCTTCAGGATTGGCCGTAAATACAAATTGCAAGTCCAAAGGCAACCTTACCTGAAATCCTCTTATTTGTATATCACCCTCTTCCAGTATATTAAATAAGGCTACTTGAATTCTTGATTGAAGATCTGGTAATTCATTAATCACAAAAATACAGCGATTAGCACGAGGGATCATCCCAAAATGAATTACTCTTTCATCAGCGTAACTCAACTTTAAATTCGCCGCTTTGATCGGATCAATATCTCCTATCAAATCAGAAATGGTCACATCAGGAGTCGCTAGCTTTTCGTAGAATCGTTGATCTCTGTGGATCCAGGTAATCGGAGTTTCATCACCCAATTTTGCAACCTGTTCCTTTCCAAAATTACTGATAGGCATCAAAGGATCATCATTGATCTCAGAACCTGTAATAGCCGGAATATATTCATCCAATAGTTGAACCATCAATCTAGCCAGTCTTGTTTTGGCCTGCCCTCTTAAACCTAAAAGATTAATATTGTGTTCAGAAAGTATGGCCCTTTCCATTTGTGGAATGACTGTTTCATCATAACCATGAATTCCTGTAAAGGACGCTTGTCCATTTTTGATATTCTCAATAAGGTTCTCCCTGAGTTCTGTCTTGATGCTTCTGCTGCGATAGCCTTGTTTCTTAAGTTCGCCTAGCGTTTTTATATGTATATCCATTATCGAATTCTTTTTTTTCTGTTATTTTCGTAATCGTGAAAGATCATTTCTCCTAGACCATCAAGTCCCGTATAGAAGGCCTTTCCTCTGTTTGATAAGGTGAATTGATCTACAAAAGTTTGTAAATATGAGTCCTGAGCGATCATAAAAGTGGTAATAGGAATATGCAATTTCCTTGCTTGTGACGCCATTTGATAGCATTTATCCACTATAAATCCATCAAGACCATTACTGTTTTTATAATAGGTTCCGTCAGGCATTTTAACACAACTTGGTTTACCATCAGTGATCATAAAGATCTGCTTGTTCGTATTTCTTTTTCTTCTTAATAAATCCAAGGCCAATTGCAAGCCCGCCACCGTATTGGTATGATAAGGTCCTACCTGTAAATAAGGCAAATCTTTGAGCTGTATGGGCCAGGCATCATTACCAAAAACGAGTATATCAAGTGTGTCTTTAGCATATCGCGTAGTAATCAATTCTGCCAGCGCCATAGCCACTTTTTTGGCCGGCGTAATTCTGTCTTCTCCGTATAAGATCATGCTATGACTGATATCGATCATCAGTACCGTACTCATTTGAGCCTTGTGATGCGTATCTTCAACGATCAGATCATTTTCAGTAAGCTGAAAATTGCCAAAACCATGATTGACCTGTGCATTTTTTAAACTCTCTGTGATATTGATGTTTTCCAAGGCGTCTCCAAAACGAAATTCTCGAAGATCTCCTGTATGTTCATCACCCAGGCCACTACTTTTTGTTTTGTGATTCCCTGCTCCTTTTTTTCTAATCTGCCCAAAAATCTGATTTAAGGCATTTTTCCTGATCGCTCTTTCTGTTTTGGCCGTGATTTTTTTATCATAAGTTCCATCAGGTTTTATTTCCTCCTTAATATAGCCCTTCTCCTTAAGTTCTTCGACAAAATCGTCAAGGGTATAGTTTTCATTGGTAAGCTTATACTCCTGATCCAACTGTTCGAGCCAATCCAGTGCTTCATCAAAATCACCGGATGTATGCGTAATCAATTCTTTGAAGATGTCAAAAAGGGTGTCAAAAGGACTTTTCACAACCTTTTCAAAAAGTTCAAACTGAAATCCTGTTCTTTTTTTATTTCTTTTCATCTACTCAATTTTCAATATGAATACTGATATATTGTCTTATTAAACATCAGCGAAAAATGAAAGGTTCACTAAAATCACAACAAGTGACCCTCTACATATATGTGATTGATTGATTTTGGATTAAAACAAAAACCTATAGGTCAGTTAATTACAACCAATTTGTCTTTTGTTTTGTTTTCTTGATAGTCTTACAAATATACGAATTTATAGTTGCAATTTTATTTACTTGCTTTTAAGGGAGTGTTGATCCAATAGGTTTCTTTCCCTTTGAAAGAATTTTGCTTAGAAGCTTTAAGCGGAAGTCCCTTATTAACAAAATCATAAGTCGTATCGATACCTATCTCTGGAAAAACCTTCTGTACAAAGATTTCCCTGAATTGATCAGCTCGGAGAAAATTTTGTTTATTTAAAATTCTTCCCTTCACATCCTTTAATTTCTTGATATCGTAGCGAATTCCATCATTAACTATGGCTTTTTCAATTTGAGTTGAAGATTTAATCTTGATGTTTATGATTTTTGGCTCCAGAAGAGTAATATCTAAAATTTCTATGGGTTCACCATTACTTAACAACTTAAATTGTTTTTGCCCTATCCCAATAGAATCGGGATTTATTGCTTCGTTAAAGAATACTTGAAAACTTGAACTTTGATGGTCATATACGACCTGATCAACTTTAAAGAAATCTCCTCCTTTTACCTCAAAATAGTTGTTAAAGGTGATATAATTTAAATAATATCGATCCCCTATCGGTTTATAAGCAATGTTTACCCTGTACATTAAATTATTTTTACCATTAAACAACTTGTAGTCAAGATTATAAATTCCATAATCTTGCTTTGAGATGAAAATACTTCCTTCGGCATGATAACCAGGATTTACTCTTTTATAATTAGAAACAAAATCTATGGCATAAATGGGTACATCATCCAAATAAAGCAGTTTGTTCAACTTGAAAATATGGTTACCCAAAAAATTTTGGTTAAAAACATGAGCAAAGGAAAAGGACATGCGATTGTAGTTTCTCAATGCATTAGTCAAATGTAATAGGTTTAGCTCATTGCCCCCAAGAGGCGAAATGATAACACCATCAAGGTACTTTTGTTTTCGGTTATCATAAGGAATCGTGAGCGAGGTATCAACAGGGAAATCTGTATTACTTTGAAATTCGTAAAGAACAGTTTGATTTGCGTTATCCGTGAGCCTATTTGTTCCGAAGCCTGCATCAAAAACCTGAATGACTCCCTCATTCAAATTGATGTACACATTTTCATCTTCGATACCCTTATTTTTTAAATAAGTACTGTCTTCTATCTGTTGATAGTCTCTATAATACCCTATGTATGAAAAAGGTTTGACAGGATAGTTGTCTGGAATCCGTTTGATGGCTTCCTTTATGATTCGGCCGGGTGACATCTTTTTTTTTCTTTTATGAAAGACCAAGTTCACCTCGTCTAAAGATTCTATTTTAGTAGATAAGAGGATGGTATTGATCTCATTATCCTTTTGCCGTTCCAAAGGCAACAATAGCGTGCTATATCCAATACATGAGATCCTAATTGTATCCTTGCGAATCTTATAAATTTCAGGTATTCTAAAGTTACCATTATCATCAGAAATAACGCCAACTTGCGCATGCTCAAGGATAACCGTTGCGTATACAACAGGAAGTTCAGACTGCTGATCCAATACCTGAAATCTGGTTTGGGAGGTTTGCTGTGCATGGCATACCCCCCCATAGAGCATAAATATTAAAAGACCATACTTAAGTGTTTTCAATAGGCTCATGAAGAGAATTTATCCTTAAAATTACAATAAAGTCAAAATAGATTGAAATGAATATAGTCAGTTTGGATTTGTTTTTACCTATTCAGTATTATGGCATCAAGTCAATGGCTTAAATAGTCTCTAGGTTCATTGTCAGGAAGAAATCCTAAACATTTACTAGGGGGCTTTTTATTCAACTGAGATCAGGCTTTTAGAATAGCTTCGATTCTGTTGAGTTCATCTTTGGTAAATTCCGGATGATCAATGATTCCCACAGCATCCTCTATCTGAGATACTTTACTTGCTCCGATAATGACACTTGTTACACGAGGATCACGTAATACCCAAGAAAGTGCCAGTTGCGACATTTTCTGACCTCTTTCCTTCGCAATTTTATTCAATGCCTTTACTTTTTCTATTTTTTCCACTGTTATCTGAGAACTTTGTAAAAATCCATGCGATTTGGCTGCTCTGGAATCTTCCGGGATCCCCTTGAGGTATTTATCAGTTAACAGACCCTGAAATAAGGGACTAAATACTACGGAACCAACGCCATTATCTTCTAAAACATCCAATAAACCATCTTCAACCCAGCGATTGAACATACTGTAGGAAGGCTGGTGAACCACACAGGGAGTTCCCAATGACCTGAGTATATCGAAAGCCTTTTGAGATTGCTCAGGATCATAATTGGAGATTCCTGCATACAAAGCCTTCCCTGATCTTACAATCTGATCTAAAGCCATCATGGTTTCTTCAAGAGGCGTATCAGGATCTGGCCGGTGACTGTAAAAAATATCGACATAATCAAGACCCATTCTTTTAAGACTTTGATCGCAACTTGAAATTAAGTATTTTCTTGAACCCCATTCTCCATATGGACCAGGCCACATCATATATCCTGCTTTAGAAGTAATGATCATTTGATCCCGGTAAGTAGATAATTCCTGTTGAAGAATTTTCCCGAAGGTTTCCTCGGCTGACCCCGGTGGAGGTCCGTAATTATTTGCCAGATCAAAATGTGTAATACCCAGATCGAATGCTCTTAGCACCATATCCTTGGCATTTTCATAAATATCTACTCCTGCAAAGTTATGCCAGAGTCCCAAAGATATTTTGGGCAACAGCAATCCGCTTTTACCACACCTGCTGTATTTCATCTTATCATATCTGATTTGGTCCTTATCCATTTTTAATTCCATTAAAAGTTTAGTTGTAGCATCATGATGACGCGTCAAAATAAATACTATTTACAAATAGTAAAAATAAACATAATAATTAGGAAATTTTCTAAAAATAACCGCTTCATACAAAAACTACTGTTCCTGTATTCTTTGAAATTAAATAGCAAAAACCATATTTTCTATTGGGGAACTGCTTTTATATGGGCGTAGACTTTCACTCCTGAAATTTCCATTTCAACGTCCTCTTTAAGCATTTTAACGCCTTTTACATTGTTCAATTCTCCTTCAGGTGAAATTGCTTTTACTCCGTACAGTTCGCCGTTCTTTTGAACAGCTTTGATATGGATCAAATTACCTGATCTACTGCTTCCTATGACATCTAACATATTACCATTTTTGTCAAGGGCTTTGATATCGTAAAGAGTGCCATCTTCGGCAATCGCTTTAATCGTTTGATTACCATCTTTAGTGTGAATTACTTTTACCGGAAGTTGTAAGGCATCTCCAATAAAGGCCTTAATATCGAGCAGGCTTCTTTGATTTGAATTTTGGATGGCTTTTACATCATAGACATGACCATCAGCGTCAAGGGCTTTTACATCAAGTGTATATCCTTCCGGATGGATGGCTTTGATGTGCCAGATAAAGCTATCAGATGAACAACCTGTTTGCGCAATAGCCTTTACATGCGCGTGTATCAGGACACCGTTAACACTGCCTTCCACAGCGTTCTTAGTCACCTTAACTCCTTTTACATCATTTAATTGACCAGAAGGAGAAATGGCTTTAACCCCATAAAATTCCTTATTCTTGGTAATGGCTTTGATATGAATGACATTTCCTGAATGACCAATGCCTTTAACATCGAGCTTTTCTCCCTTTAAATTAAACGCCTTAATATTCAGAATCTGACCCTCTGCTGTGATAGCTTTTACAGGCATAAACCTTCCATCACTTTGCAGAATCTTAACCGGTATTCTTTTACCGTTCATCAAAACTTTGATATCCATAAGGGAAGTTTGGTCAGCATCCTGTATCGCCTTAACATCATACATCCTACCTTCTTCATCGAGTGCTTTTACATCTAAAAAGAATCCTTCGGGGTGAATGGCTTTTACATGCCAGATAACCTCCCCCTTAACCGGAGTTTCTTTTGGGGTTTGCACTTTTATTTCTCCATCAGCATATGATGTAAATCCGAGACTTAACAATCCACTGCATACGATGGTTAGAGCTATTTTGCGCCCTAATCCTAATTTATTGATATTAAGCATATTATAAAGAATTAATGATAGTCAAATTTTTACAATCCTCTGAAAAAAAATGAACAAAGAATTGGAATTCTCCTATAAATTTAAGATGTTCAGTAACAGAAAGACATGACTTATATCATTAAAAACAGTAATTAATAAGATGAATTTAAATTAGGACAACCGGTGGCTCTCGGCTTGAATAAGTATACGAGAACATAAAGGTCTAGTTCATCTGCATCGGTCAAATACAATCAAAAAGCAAAATAATCTATCGAATATGGCTTCCAGCATTCAGGTCAATAGTTGCACCCGTAGTATGATCCATGGCACCACTGCACAGTAAGGCAACCAACGGACTGATATCTTTAGGCATAGTGAGTTGATTTAGTGCAATTTCATCCAAAATTACCCGTGATCCATGATCTCCAAAAAACTGTTCAGCCATTTTTGTTTTGACAAACCCCGGGGCGATAATAAAAGATTTTATATTTAGCTTACCAAATGAGCGTGCTACACTTCTGGCCAGGGAAACTAATCCACCTTTAGAAGCAGCATAGCCAAGGTATTCTTGAGTTTCTCCTCTAAATACCGCTCTGCTGGCAATATAGATAAACCTTCCACCTTGTCGTTTTTTAAAATGGCTAATCCCTAATTTAGTTAGTAAGGCGGGCGCATCCAGATTAATACGCATCGTTTCTTGCCAAACTTCATACCAATCTTTCGTCGAATTCTCAATGGGTTGCTTGAGAAATACGCCTGCATTCAAGACAATAGCATCAATGTGCCCGAACTTGTCTAAAACCTCTTGCCAAAGTTGTTGAACTTCGGTAATAATATCAAAATTTGCTTGAAAAATATGGGAATTTGTATCAGGAAACTGGTCAATCAAATTTTGAGCAGCATTTTTATTCTTAAAATAATGAACACCAACATTGGCCCCCATGGTCATGAGATAAGAGGCAATTTCATTACCAATACCGTCAGAAGCTCCGGTTACCAAAATATTCTGGTCTTTAAGGTCTATATGAATCATCTCTTAAAGATAGTCAAAATTAGAAATCAGAAAAGATTTGTTATAAATTACATTCGAAAGAGCTCATAAAGCCTCTTATTCAGCATGTATTGTACCTAAGCGAAGTTCAAAGGGTTCGTCTCGTTTATTACCAATCAAAAAAGCAATTTCTTCAATTTTGCTACCATCAAAATTTTGCATATCAAGTAACCTGCCTCTAAAACGCGGAACCAAACTGGAAAATGGAATAGATATTTCCTCCCATTCACCAGAAGTCGAAAATTGATAGACATAAGAATATTGTTGGTACCGGTCAGACTTTACTCTGAATTGATACTCTTTCCCATCTCCTTTTAACCTGATCACAAAACCTGAAAAATTATTAGTCTTAATAGCCTTGAATCGATTTTGAATCATGGTAAACCCCCCGTTGTTATCTGTGGATACCTCACCTTTGAAAACAGCTACATCATTGTCTAAACCAAATTGACCTTTTGAAAGGCCTCCCATAACCCCATCATTAACAATATACCAGCCACTGGCACTGCTTTTCTGGCTAAAATCAAAAATAGTCATCTTGTCTTGCACTGATATTTGGATAAGAATTAATAGTATAAGAAAATATTTCATGATCACTTATATTCCCCAAACAAAGAAAGTAAGGCTTGGGTTCTATATTCAAAGATCTCTTGGAGCTTTGGCTTAACCAGAATGGAATGAAATCGATTGGCAATAAAATGTAAGGGTAATTTATAATGTACCACATCTATAATTTCTGTGCCATTTTCAATTTCCTTCAAGAAATGTTTGTGATGCCAAATGGAATAAGGACCTATTCTTTGTTCATCTACAAAGTATTTTTTATGATCCACATGCGTAATTTCAGATACCCAGTTCATTTTAAGGCCCATCAAAGGGCTCACTTTATAACTAATAATCTGTCCGGCGTACATCTCTTGTTCTGTTCCGGAAATAATCTGAAAACCCATATAGTCAGGAGTAATTACTTTCAGATTTGACGGATTAGACATAAATTTCCAGGCTTCTTCTAAACCAATAGGTAAATTTATCTTAGCCGATAACTGGTAGATTTGACCTTGTTTCTCAAAATGCATGGCACTAATGTTTACAACCGTTAAATGATTCAGTATAAATGGATATTGTTAAACACTATCCAATTGCTTGAGGATTTTTTTACTCGTAGGTTTCGTAATAGAAAAATAATAGTCAATAAGATGCCCTTTTTCATCAATCAAATATTTCTGAAAATTCCATTTAACAGAGGAATTCTTTACTCCGTTAAATTCCTTATCAGTAAGCCAACTATACAAAGGATGTTTATTTTCACCTTTCACTTCAATCTTTTCAGTCAAAGGAAATGTTACACCAAAATTTAGTTCACAAAATTCATTGATACTCCCGGCATCACCTGGTTCCTGCTTGCCAAATTGATTGCAAGGAACTCCAATAATCTCTAAGGTATCGCGATTTCTCTCGTAAAGATTTTGCAAGTCTTTATACTGTTTGGTAAATCCACATTCTGATGCAGTATTGACGATGAGAATTTTTTTACCTTTGCAACTACTCCAATCAAAAACACCTCCCTGAAGTGTTTTTAACTCAATATCGTACAAATTCCTTGGGATATCCTTTTTTGAAATAATCAAATCACCTAATCCTTAAATGGTGATGTGAGATTTCAATCTTGACTCTACCTTTCTTTTTATCGTGGTAAGTCTCTTCATAAGATCCATAATCGCTTGGTCATTATTCACCTTATAGATCTCATTAAGATTTAAAATTAGTGACTTAACTTCTCTGGATGCTAAAATTCTATCATTGGTAGATTTTAAGGACAACTTTCGGTTCTCAAATTCTTGGGCTTGTGCTATTACTTCCATAATTCGGGGGATTAAAATTATAATTTGTTCTTATTTATATTTGTTTAAGTCGCAATTCAAAAGTAAACTTTCAAAAAGGTTTTACAATAAAACACCTTAAACCGATATAAATATAAAAATAGATTCCGTTTCTACCCTATTAAATGTATAGGAATATCTTATAACTCAATAGAAATAATCTATATATATACTATGAACTTAAATAGCAATAAAAAGAACCCATGAGCCAAGGCCCATGAGTTCTAACCATATTAACAAAAAACTCTCAATGTGATGATTCATATTAAAGACTTCTGATTCGTAACTTTGTTAACCCATTCCATATCATTTAACAATTTTTTAACCTTTAAAATTCTTTTATAAAACCGATCTACAAGAATGATTTCTCATTTTTTAGTGTCAATAGCTGTATTGATATCAAACCTATATGAATAATACTTATTTTTGCCGCGCAATTAAGAACCCTTTTGATATAAATTTATTCTCGAACCATATGAATACCAAGAACAAAATAGCATTTATAAGCTTTATCCTTTTAAGTATTTCTATTAAAGCGCAAAGCCTTTCAGATTTATATGAAAAGGTGAACCCAGCAGTTGTCGTTATTCTTACAGAGCAAAAAGAATTGGTTAGCTCAGGGAAAATGAGTAAAACTGTAACGGCAGGTGGATTGGGTTCAGGGTTTATGATCTCTGATTCTCAAATTGTTACTGCCGCTCATGTTGTTCAGGTTGCCGAAAAAGTCAATGTAGAATTCCTTGATGGAGAAATCATACCAGCGAAAGTGATCTCTGCTTATGCGAATGCAGATGTAGCCTTACTCCAACTAATTTGGCCCAGAAAGAATGCTGTCATACTCAATTTGGCTGATTCTGATCAGGTCAAAATTGGAGAAAGGGTATTTGTAGTTGGAGCCCCTTATGGTCTTGGACATTCACTATCCTCAGGATATGTTAGCGGAATTATTAAAGATAAAGAGGATAAAAATCCATTTACAAATTCAGAATACATTCAAACTGATGCCGCCATCAATACCGGAAATTCAGGGGGTCCCATGATCAACATGAATGGTGAAGTCATTGGGATCGTCAGTAATATTTTGACCGAATCAGGAGGTTTTCAAGGAATAGGTTTTGCCTCTTCCTCCAATATAACCAAAGATTTATTATTTGAGAAAAAAGTTATTTGGAATGGTACTGATTTGATTCCCTTGACAGGAAAAATTGCTCAAATATTTAATTTGCCTCAGGAAAGTGGTTTATTGGTACAAAGGGTTGTGAAGGTATCTCCCTTTGGGATTTTGGGTATAGAGGATGGAGATATAGAGATGATTATCAATGGAGAAAAATTAATTGTTGGAGGTGATATTATTTTGTCAATAAATGGTGTGAAATTTGAAAACTCGGATGAATCTTTACTCGAAATATCTGAAGTCATGGAAAGGAAAACGGAAAATGATCCTTTAGAGATTGTGGTTTTTAGAGCTGGGAAGAAAGTTACTTTAGGCAGGAAATAATAACTAAAATAGTAAAATAGCAGGTTAAACCAGAACCTCTTTTTTTACTTACTGTTTAAAAAAAGAAAGTATTTTATCAGCAAAAATTTGTGATTTATAAGTGTTATTGTGATCTCCCGGAACTATTATTAATGCGGCTCCCTTGATCTGTTCCTGAAGTTCTTTTGACTTCCCATTATCGGTATCCTGATTTCCTGCAATTACCAATACTTCTGCCTTGATTATTTGTAATTCTTCCACTGAAGTAACCGGCTGATACTCCTGCAGTAATGAGAGAATTGCAAGATCCGCACCTATTGACTTCGCATAATTAACGGCACCACTTGTGACCTCATTCAGAGGTTCTTCTCCACTAAAAGCCTTTTGAAACATAATCCGTCTATCCCAGTCAGGATTGGTGAAATCCAATCCCATACCCCCAATTACAGCCTGATGTATTCTATCATCCTTCACCAGTAATTTGGCAAGTACTATAGCACCTCTTGAATAGCCTAAAGCCATATAGGAACTCAATTTTAAATGATCTGCCAGGGCCATGATATCTTTAATTTCTGCATCGTTAGCATAGAAAGATGATTTATGAGACTTATCTGAATTCCCATTGCCTCTTAGATCAGGGATAATTACCCTATATCCCTCCTTGAGCAAATCCTTTTTTAGAGCCGTTTTTTGCCATGATGTCCCTGATGAAATAAAACCATGTAACAGAATGACAGGACGACCCTTACCCTCATCTGTAAAGGCAATAGTGGTTTGATCAAAAGAATTAAAGGTTTTAAAAGCATGCTGGGCCTGGGTCAAAAAAACTGAAAGTATGATGACTACACTAATGATACTTTTCATTTTATGAAGTTATTTTGCTTTTTTTCATAAGATCTTCTGGATGCACTAGGTTCATTGTTCTAAAAATGTTTAACTATTGGATAATCTCGGACCATTAAATAAAATATAGCCGAAGGATACAGCGAATAAGCTATAGATGATGCCCAGAACTAAGAGATAGCTCATATCTGAACTTTTTGCATACTCTTTAATCAATACGGAAGACCCAACAAAAAAATGAATGAAATTGGCCACCGCAATGCCTCTGTTATAAATTCCTCCAATCAAGCTGCTCTTTACCATCCAGTTCAACATTCCAAAACCCAAAAATAAAGCCCCACATATTTGCAGGACAAAACTCAAGTCATCTTCTTTTCCTAAAAGTTGTAAAATTTCCTGTGGAAGAAAACTTATTAAAACTCCTCCTAATCCTAAAAAAAAGGCTGAGGCAGTCATCAGTGTTTTTGTATTGAGCATAATGTTTATTGATTTAAAATTTCACAATCTTCCTTTCTTCTGGTGTCCATAAGATGGACTATTTTCCATCATTCTATACCATTCTTTATAAGATGAAATGCATCTACCCCACAATGACTAAATTCGGATGCTACTTTTGCACTGTCCCCTTCCCTCATGCTATCAAACAACTTTTGAATTAAAAGTTCAACCTCATTATTTTCAATAGCTTGGTTTTTTTCCTGAGCACCTAGTATAGTTTGTGCAAAAAGACAGATCAAGACAACGAAAAATGGTTTTAAGCTGGTTATATGAATAAAATTATAGGTTACTTTAGTCTTTCATCAAAGTTAATTAAATATCCATATCATGAAAATCCTGAATTTTTGTTGTTTACTTTTCGTTCTTGCTCCCTTTTCTCTTTGTGGTCAAACAGTATCTTATCAAAAAGAAAAAGCAAGGAAAATTGAATCAGGATCTGTTTTTACAAAAATTATCAACAGGGAGTTACCAGCAACAATTGTATTTGAAGACAAGGAAATGATCGCTTTTGTTCCACTTAAGAAACAGGCTAAAGTTCATTTGTTAATCGTGCCAAAAAAGGAAATTCAAACGATTAATGAGGCTGAAAATGGAGATGCCCTGCTTCTTGGAAGAATGCTATTACTGGCTGGTAAACTGGCCAAAGAAAATGGCATTGCAGAAAGTGGTTATCGTATCTCAATTAATATCAATGAAGATGCCGGACAATCTGTATTTCATCTTCATATGCACCTTATGGGAGGTAATAAACTTGGTCCTATGGTCGATCGAATTGATTAAATTGTATTTTTATCTTCACAAAAACTAAAACCAAAATCAATGAATATCAAAAGTATTTGTCTACATGCCTTCATATTACTACTTAGCTTTCAGATAGATCTTTATGCTCAGGAAAATATCAGTTTGAGCAGTGGTCCTTATAAACAACTTATTATTAGAGGGGTAACTCTGATTAATGGAAATGGTGCTCCACCGATTGGGCCCGTTGACATCGTAGTAGAACAAAATAAAATCGTAAATATTGAAGTGGTTGGATATCCCGGTGTTGAAATTGATCCGAAATCTCGACCTGAATTAAAGCAAGGTGGTAAAGAATTAATAGCCGACGGAATGTATCTTTTACCAGGATTTATAGATATGCACGGACATATTGGTGGAACATCACAGGGCGCAGAACCTGACTATGTATTTAAACTTTGGATGGCCCATGGTATCACAACGGTTAGGGAACCCAGTGGCAGAGGAATAGATTTTACGCTCAAACTAAAAGAGCAAAGCAAGAAAAATGAGATCATCGCTCCAAGAATCATTTCCTATACCGCATTTGGTCATAAAAGCAAGTCATTTAATCCCTTGAATGACCAGCCTATTAATACGCCTGAACTCGCGCGAGAATGGGTGAGGGCAAATGCCAAGAGAGGCGCTGATGGAGTCAAGTTTTTCGGGGCCGAGCCTGAGATCATGAAGGCGGCGCTTGATGAGAATAAAAAATTAGGATTGGGTTCAGCCTGTCATCACGCGCAAATGAGTGTTGCAAGATGGAACGTCTTGCACTCTGCACGAGCGGGCCTTACTTCTATGGAGCATTGGTATGGCTTACCCGAAGCTTTATTTGAAGACAGAACGATTCAAAATTACCCAGTTGATTACAACTATAACAATGAACAGCATCGCTTTGAAGAAGCAGGAAAACTATGGGAACAAGCAGCTCAGCCCTATTCAGCGCATTGGAATGCGGTTATGAATGAATTACTGGAATTGGATTTCACTTTAGATCCCACTTTTAATATTTATGAAGCCAGCCGCGACCTGCATAGAGCAAGAAGAGCTGAATGGCATGAAACCTATACCTTGCCATCACTGTGGAAATTTTACCAACCCAGTAAAATATCTCATGGGTCTTACTGGCATTATTGGGGTACTGAACAGGAAATTTCATGGAAAAAGAATTATCAGTTATGGATGACCTTCGTCAATGAATATAAAAACAGAGGCGGACGTGTTACAGCAGGTTCTGACTCAGGTTTTATTTTTCAGTTGTATGGATTTGCCTATATAAGAGAGCTGGAACTATTGAGAGAGGCTGGATTCCATCCACTTGAAGTGATTAGGGCGGCAACATTAAATGGGGCTGAAGCTTTAGGCATGGATAGTGAAATTGGATCTGTTGAAGTTGGCAAATTGGCTGATTTTGTTATTGTCGAAGAAAATCCTTTAAAAAACTTTAAGGCATTGTATGGAACAGGAGCGATAAAACTAACCGAAAATAATGAAGTCGTTCGTGTAGGTGGTGTTAAGTATACCATTAAAGATGGGATCATCTATGATGCCAAAGCCTTGTTAAAAGATGTGGAAATGATGGTGAAAGAAGCGAAAAGCAAAGAAAGTTTTGAAATCATACAACCCGGAATGAAAAAATAAATCTGAATTGCGTTGGGCTCCGAATAATAGTTAAGCCACTCTCCTACCTATAAATATATGCATAGTTGTGTTAAATAATTGTTAATATAGTACTTGGTTTTACATAGTACTGTAACAAATAGATAAGATGTGTCGTCTATATAGTAGAAACCAATTAAAAACAACTATTATGAAAACTTTTTTAAGCACTCCGACAGAATCAGAATCAAGAAAATATGTTTCATTTTCTAGTTTCAGAAACACCAAAAGAATGAGATGGTCAGAATACAGAAATTTCGGTCATTGATTTTAAAATCAAAGTTTAATTCTTTAAACAAAATACCATGACAGCAAATAATAACATATCAACCGCACAGGCCAGAGAGTATTTGTATTTCAGTGATTATAAGTATACAAATAGAGTGAAATGGTCAGAACACAGACATTATGGATAATAATAATAACGGAACCCCACCTTAGCAAAACCTATTCAAAAATTGAGTAGGTTTTTTTTTGTGATTAATTGGTTTGCCCTCACCTATCCTTCTCATTTTAATATTATTACCTATCTTGTAATGGTCTAAAACAAAATCTTTTTATCATGACTGAATCACAAAACAAAGTCCCAACTTCATTTTGGATCATCGGCATTGTAACGCTCATTTGGAATTTAATGGGTGTTTTTGCTTATTTGCAGCAGGCCTATATGACGGTTGAAGATCTGGCAGCTCTGCCGGCTGAACAACAACTGCTCTATGAAAATATACCTGCCTGGGTAACCGCTGCTTTTGCTTTGGCCGTTTTTGGCGGAGCACTAGGGTGTATTTTACTTTTATTTAGAAAAAAAATTGCCTCCTACGTATTTATTATTTCCTTCTTCAGTATACTGGCTCAAATGACATATAATATATTTATGAGCAAAGCACTAGAGGTTTATGGACCGGGTGGTATGATTATGCCAATTATGGTAATTCTTGTGGGTGCTTTCCTTGTTTGGTATTCCAAAAAAATGGAATCGAAAGGACTGTTAAGTTGATATAGAAATAATTAGTAGTGATATAAGCTTATTCAATTTGGATAAGCTTTTTTTATCACTTTAAATATGTCTTTTAAACTGCGTTATTCCATTCATTTTTATAATTTGCAGACCCATTAAATGAGTCAAATGAAAGTTTGCATAGCAGAAAAACCTAGTGTTGCCAGAGAAATAGCCAAAGTATTGAAAGCCAATACCAGGCATGATGGATATTTTGAAGGAAATGGATATGCAGTGACCTATACATTTGGTCATTTATGTACATTATTCGAACCTAATGACTATAAGCCTTACTGGAAAAAGTGGGATCTGAACAACCTGCCTATGCTTCCTGAGAAATTCAACATTAAAGTAAATGCTGATCCAGGAATTCAAAAGCAATTCAAGATCATTAAAAGTTTATTTGACAAGGCAGAAGTCGTTATCAACTGCGGGGATGCAGGCCAGGAAGGTGAATTGATACAGCGTTGGGTCATGATGGAAGCTGGTTATACGGGAAAAGCACAGCGTCTTTGGATCTCTTCACTTACCGAAGAAGCGATCAAAGAAGGTTTTAAAAACCTAAAAGATGCTAGTGATTACGATCAATTGTTCTATGCCGGATATTCACGGGCCATAGGTGATTGGCTCCTCGGAATGAATGCCACCAGGTTATACACTTTAAAATATGGCAAGAACAGACAGGTCCTTTCAGTTGGCAGGGTGCAGACTCCTACCCTTGCCATGGTAGTGGAACGCTATCAAAATATTTTAAATTTTAAGCCTCAGCCCTACTGGGAATTACAAACTACCTATAGAGACACTTTGTTCAGGTATGAAGAAGGAAGGTTTACAAGCAAGGAAGAAGGTGTAATTATCGCTGAAAAGGTAAAGAAAGAGACCTTTGAAGTAATCAACATAGAGAAAAAAAAGGGAAAGGAATATGCTCCGAAACTTTTTGATCTAACTGGCTTGCAAGTTTTTTGTAATACAAAATTTGGCTTGACAGCCGAGCAGACATTAAATATTGCTCAAAAACTTTACGAGCAGAAGTTGATTACTTATCCAAGAGTAGATACCACATTTTTACCCAATGATATTTACCCAAAGGTTTCCGGAATTTTAAAAAAGTTAAGTAAATATGAAAATCTTTGTCAGCCTTTATTAAGCAAAAAGATCAAAAAATCAGCAAAGGTCTTCAATGATAAAAAAGTAACTGACCACCACGCCATTATCCCTACTGGAATGGAAATGTATCTTTCCGCAGATCAAGGAAAAGTTTACGATATAATTACGCGTCGCTTTATCGCTTCGTTTTATCCCGATTGCGAAGTTGCCCATACACATGTTTATGGTGAAGTGGATACCTATTCCTTTAAAACAAGTGGTAAACAGATCTTAAGTACTGGATGGAAAGAGGTCTTTCAATCGAATGAACAGGATACTGATTCGGATAATTCAGTGCTCCCCAATTTTGTAAAAGGGGAAAAAGGAGCACATTCTCCTTCTTTTCTTGAGAAAGAAACCAAACCCCCCAACCAATTTTCAGAAGCCAGTTTGTTAAGATCCATGGAAACAGCTGGGAAAGGTATGGATGATGAAGAAATACGTGAACTCATGAAGGATAATGGTATAGGAAGACCTTCAACAAGAGCAAGCATCATTGAAACCCTTTTTAGAAGGAAGTATATCATCAGAAATAAAAAACAAATTCTACCGACTCCAACCGGTGTAGGCCTGATCAATACTATTCAGAATCAATTACTGAAATCAGCTGAATTAACCGGTAGTTGGGAAGGAAAACTCAAAGAAATCGAAAGAGGTGACTACCACGCCGGTGCATTTATCAAACAGATGAAATCAATGGTAGATCAGTTGGTCTATGAGGTAAGGTCCGATCATCAAAACCGATCAATTTCAACGAGTGATGAAGTACCACATAAAAAACCTGAAATTTCTAAGAAAAGTACTACAAGCTTAATAGGACAGACTTGTCCTAAATGCGAAAAAGGCACATTGATCAAAGGATCAAAAGCTTATGGCTGCACGGCGTTTAAAAATGGATGTGAGTTCCTGTTGCCCTTTCGATTTATGGATAAGAAAATATCTGATAATCAATACTTACGACTGCTCAAGAAGTCGGAAACTGTGCGACTGAAGGGTTTTATGGACCAGGGTCAAAAAATGGATGGAAAACTATGCTTTGACAAACAGTTTGGTCTGATACTTAAAAAAAACAATGAGCATAGTGCTTCCGCTAATAAAATAAAAAATATATGCCCAAAATGCGGCACCGGTGAACTATTAAAAGGTAAAAGAGCCTATGGCTGCAGCAATTATAAAAATGGTTGTGATTTTGTGTTTCCTTTTGATAAATTGCGCAATATGGCTCAAGGAAGGCCATTGACAGCAGAACTTGTAATGCGCATTATTTCTGGCCAGGAGGAATCATAAAAGATTTTTTTATACATACCTGACTGCCTCAAATAAAAAGCAGTGTTTTAATCAATTGTGGAAACACCATTCAAATCAGTGGTGAGTACCTCGCTCATATAATCTAAAAAGGGACGCAAGGTTTGGAAAGAAAACAATACTTCCTTTAAAAAATCAGGTGATAAAACTTCTTTATCAGAAAATTTTCTAACGGCAATAAACCCCTTTTTACGAATGAGGTCGATCGCAGGATGTTCTTTTTGAAAACCCTTAGGGGCAGTCTTTAATTCTTCCCCTTCTAATTCGCCACCAAAAATCCTTTTAAAATCAGGAGCCTTCAATATATCTCTGATTTCCTGATCACTGATCTCAATTTCCTTTCTAATTCTAAACAGGTCCTCTTTATTTGGCGCCCAAAAACCTCCTGCCAAAAATGATTCCCCTGGTCTGATTCTTAAGTAATACCCACCCCTTAATCTCTTACCGCTACGGCTAAAAGAACCTGCGAAATGAGGTTTGTAAGGAGTTTTGTCTTTTGAAAATCGCACATCCCTGTAAATTCTAAACAACTTAAAGGTGTCAATCTCATCATCCTTCAGCAAGCCTTGTTTTATTTCTTCATAAAACATTTTTGCTTCTAGCTGAAATTCCTGAAATCGTGGTTTATTTTCTTGAAACCAGTCTCGGTTGTTGTTTCTTTTGAGTTCTTGTAAGAATGAAAGCAATTCATTATTGAGCGACATATTTCTAATTTTAGCGGAATTACAAAGATATCAAATTTACAGTACTGACTTTTATAGTTTTAAACCTTAGGAAGCTTTGATAAAATGATCCCTTTCTTGATAACAGAAATAATTTTTAAGTTAAATTTACCGTACTGATTAAAAGATTTGTCACCTTCTCAAAAAAGGAAATTTGACAGCATGGGGTTAATCAATATGAATATAAAATGATTTTTTTTGAATTCAATGAAGCTCAATAATAAAATCTTGATTATTGGTCTTGTATGGCCTGAACCTGAAGCAACAGCCGCGGGGAGCAGAATGATACAACTGATTGATTTTTTTATTAAGCAAGGTTATCAGCTTAGCTTTGCCTCTGCCGCTTCAAGAAGTGATTTGTCGTTTGATTTTTCCGAAATACCTATTACTTGTCTCGATATAGAACTTAACAGCGTTAGTTTTGACGAAGCGCTAAAAAAACTTGATCCGGGAATGGTCGTATTTGATCGATTTCTTAGCGAAGAGCAATATGGTTGGAGAGTGCAGAAAATCTGCCCTAAAGCAATTAGAGTATTAGACACAGAGGATTTGCATTTTCTTAGAAAATCAAGAGAAATGGCTGTCAAAAAAGGAGTTGATAACTGGATGCAGTTTATTCAGAATGACACCACAAAAAGAGAAATAGCCAGCATCTTCAGATCTGATCTGTCATTAATCATCTCTCAATTTGAATTTAATTTATTGCAAGAGGAATTTAATATTGATCCATCTCTATTGTTCTATCTTCCCTTTCTGATTGATGTTCCTGGGGAGAAAAATTTTGCTGAGCTTTATGGATTCGATCAGAGACAAAACTTTATGACCATTGGCAACTTTAGGCATCAACCCAACCTGGATGCAGTAAGACATTTACACGAGGATATCTGGCCCTTAATTAGAAGAGATTTACCACAGGCAAAACTTTACATATATGGTGCATACGGACCTGAGGCCGTCAAACAATTGCACAATCCTGCAAGCGGTTTTTTAATCAAAGGGTGGATCGCGGATAAAAAAGAAGCTTTTGTGAATTCCCGATTATGTCTCGCCCCTCTTCGATTTGGAGCAGGTCAAAAAGGAAAGCTGCTCGACGCCATGTATTATGGCACACCCAGCATCACCAGTTCCATTGGAGCTGAAGGTATGGGGTCTTCAACAAAATGGAATGGTTATATAGAAGACGAGGCAGAAGCCTTTGCATCGAAAGCAGTTCAACTGTATCAGGATAAAACGTTATGGATAAAGGCGCAAAGAAAAGGGCTCTCATTACTTAAAGAAAACTACGACAAAGACACCTATGAGTCACTATTTATAGAAAGACTTAAATTGTTATACACGGAATTGGAAAAATACAGGAAATCAAATTTTATAGGAAGTATGTTATCCCATCATCAACATCAAAGCAGCAAGTATCTGTCAAAATGGATAGAAACAAAAAACCTAATGAACGATAAAATAATAGAGTAACAAACCCCAACCTGTCATGAGTAACAGCCCTCCTACCGGAGTTACAGGACCTAGAAATTTTAGATTTAGCTTTTGGGCCTTAGCATAACACAAAGTGTAAATACTACCAGAAAACAAAATGACGCCGATAATGATAGACGAGGCAATCATTCTTTCTGTAAAATCAATAAACTTAAAATGAAATCCTAGAAAAAGTAATACCACCGCATGTATGAGCTGGTATTTCACCCCAGTTTCAAAACTATTCAATACTTCGGGTGGGAGAACACGCTTGAGTCTGTGTGCACCGAAAGCGCCGAATATTATACCAAAAAAGCCAAATATGGCCGCAAAGATTTTTACAATAAGAATCATAGTATGCTATTTACTTTACTCACAAAGAACAAGCATGCCATGAATTTGTCCAAACAAGATCTTCATATATTCATACTTGGTCTTTAGAAAGAACGTTTAAAACAACTTAATATTTTCTTTTTAATATATGAGGGATTAATTCATTACAAAGATTCCTAGCCTCATACAAACACCTGAGCCTCTGTCTATTCTAATATTCATAACTCAATTTTTAATATTTTAACATTTTTGTATTTTATTTAATATTTTATTCAATAATTCGTTAAATAATAGTTAATCTACTATTTATATCGTAACAACAATAGAACCGTTAGCGTCATTAGTATAGAAACCATCAAATTATCACATTATGAAATCAGATATAAACACATTCGCAACAGAAGAAAGAAGGTATGTACAATTTTCAAACTTTAGAAATGCCAAAAGGATAAAATGGTCGGAGCACAGACATTACAGACATTAATCTTTTATCAATTTTAAAATTAAATTGTCATGATAAGAACTATTTTAAAAAAATAAAGCTTCCCGATGGAAGCTTTATTTTTTTGTATTTTATTCTGATTTTCAAGTTTCTTCAAAAGGATTTTCGCATAAATCAGTGATATCATCCTGAATTTTTTTGATACGCATTTTTGAAAATCCATTCTTATGCAATAATTCGGGCTTTTCATAGATTTCCTTACACAAAACAACCCCTTGTTTCAAAAAATCCTGCTTTTCCCTTTTTGTTAAGGAAGTAAGGGTCGTGATTGGAAATAATCTTGATTTATTAATTCTGTATTTTAAACTTTTATTCTCGGGATAATCCCAACTTACAAGTTGCAATCCAGCACATTTTGCATAAGCCATAGCGTCAAGTGTAAATCTGGTATTGGTAAAAATCCAGCCCTGATAGTTTGTAAAAGAATTTGATTTGTCCTGCTCCAATTGCCTTTTGACATCATTATACCTGGAATGTATGTACAAAGGTATTTTTACGTCATTTGGCTTCCCTTGTGAATTGTGATATTTACATTCAATAATATAGCACTTATCATCTTTACAAGCAAATACATCAACTTCATGGGTCACACAATTTCCTTGCATGACCACTCCAACATCTGTGGTATATCCATCATGCCTAAAAATATGTCCAATAAAATTCTCAAAAGGGAATCCAGATGGCCCCAGTTCCATAATAGCCTTTTTAAGCTTATACCTTGCTGCACTTGGTCTTTTATTGCTTTTTAGCAATTTAAAAGCTTTGTTATAGATCTCTTTTGTAGACATACCAGAATATAGCTCCTTCCCTATTTCATCAACTATTTTCTTGGCCAAACCTTGATCTGCCTTAGCATTTTTCAAAGAAGTGATTAACTTACTCTTGTCATAATCTACCAGTTCACCAGAAAACTTTCTTACTTTGATTGATTTATTCATGCACCTAATATACCAAGATATTTTCGTATTCAGGGTATTCGTTGTACTTTTGGGCTTTTAAAAATCGCCTTACAAGATGAATGAATTCTCACATTTTTTTTATCATTATTTTTTAAAATTTGGTTTGACTGACATGACTGCCAAATACCTTAATATGGTGGTTTTATTACTGATCATGTTGGTCGTACTAATTCTTATCGATGTGGTGATCAGAAAGTTTTTATTGAATCTGTTTACCCGTTTTTCACAAAAAACAAAAACGCATTTCGACGATTATGTTGTACAGAACAAAGTTCCAAGAAATGTGGCACATATTATTCCTTTGTTGATAGCACTTGAATTGGTGCCAATGGTCTTCATTGATTTTGACTACCTAGAAAATCTGGCAGAGAAAGGGCTTGTGGTATTTAGCATACTTTTAACCATCTGGGTAATCAGAAGTTTTGTTAATGCCGTAAGAGATTATCTTAATACTAAGGATAATTTAAAAGATAAGCCTATCAATAGTTATGTTCAGGTTATCCTGATTGCCGTTTGGTCTATTGGTTTGCTTTCAGCTTTTGCGATTATTACAGGGATACCTTTTTATAAGTTTATTACCACTCTTGGAGCTGCTTCAGCTGTTATTTTATTGATTTTCAGGGATACTATCATGGGTTTTGTAGCCAGCCTCCAAGTATCTATTAATGATATGGTTCAAAATGGAGACTGGATCACTTTTGAAAAGTTCGGAGCAGACGGAGATGTGATTGAAATCAACCTGGCTACTGTAAAAGTGCAAAATTTTGATAAGACCATTACCACCATACCCACCTATGCCCTAATTTCTGATTCGTTTAAAAACTGGAGAGGAATGGAAAATTCAGGTGGAAGAAGAATCAAAAGGGCTGTGATCATTAAGCAAAGTAGCATTAGTTATCTGAGTGAGGAAAAGATAGAAGCACTTAAAAAAATAGAATTGATCTCAGATTATTTAGAGACAAAATCAGAAGATATAACCAATTACAATACTAAGAATCATGTGAATAAGGATCTTTTGATCAATGGACGTAATCTCACGAATATTGGGGTTTATCGAAAATTCGTAGAGAGTTATATCGAGAATCATTCGGCCATTAATAAAGATATGATGATCATGACCAGGCAACTAGCACCCACTTCACAAGGTATTCCAATTGAAATCTATGCCTTCAGCAAAGACAAAAGGTGGCAGAATTACGAATACATCATGGCTGACATATTTGATTATATCATTGCCGCAGTACCCTACTTTGATCTTGAGGTATTCGAATTAGCAAGTGAATTTAACACCTCATCATAAATCCTGATGATTATTTAGGAATGGTAATAGAGTTGATGATAAAATCAGCAACTTGCGTAGTACCTTTGATCTTAATCATTTCAAATTCATCGTTACCTGCGTTTATAAAATCTTTCATAAGGGGAGATGCCACATGAGGAAAAACGCTCAACGCAAATATATTGATCATTAATTGTTTTGGGTTAATTTTTCTAATATGTCCTTTTTCAATTTCCTTTTCAATCTGAGAATAGAATAATGTAGGATCTGGCATTCTTAAATTCACTATAAATTCTGTGGCAAAATCAGTTTTAGATTTTGATTTTCGAATCAAGCCTAAAGGAAGAAATTTATAATCATTGATAAAAGAAACATAATTATTGATGAAGTGTCTGATTTTTTCCATCACGGTCATGTTCCCATCCATGATATCCTGCAGCTGAGGAGCTATTCGACCATAAAGTTCTAGAAACACATATTTAAAAACCTCGTCTTTATTATTAAAGTAGGTTTTCAATTCTTTTTTAGAGATACCAGCTTCATTCGCAATAGAACTCATACTGGTACGTTTAAATCCATTAGTCTGAAATTCGACAATAGCAGCGTCTATAGCTTTAAGCCTGTTTGGGGGGAAATTGTTCATATGTATGTATAAAGATTTCCCGATAAATTTAGAAAAATATTTAATACATCCAATAGGTCATCGTGCCACTTTACAATTTTTTAACATTAAGACTACGTGACTTTTCTAACCATAATGAAAGATCAATAGCTAAATTATTTTAGTTGCCTTCCAAAAGATAGCTCGCTCCAACAAGATATTTCCCTTTAGGATCAAGTTTTTCTTGATTCATAATCGAGATCAGATCTCCTGATGACTTCCCGGTTTCTACTTGCACTTTATCAAAAACATAGGTCTCATTTTCTTCAGATTTCAGGACCAAAACATAAGTTAGGTTATCGATGTCAATTATCGCTTCCTTTGAAATTCCAATTCCCGAAGATTCATCCGTTAAAATCTCTGCCTGTACAAACATACCGGGAATGAAACCTGTATCATGAGGTTCGTCAATATGAGCATGCAACATCACAGTTCTGTCGGGCCCAATAGATTTACCAATGAGATGCACCTCACCTTTGTACTGTTTTTCACCTGATTCAGGAAGGTTAAAAAAGACAGGTTGCCCTATTTTGATCTTGAACACATCTTTTTCAAAGATTTTTAATTCAAGGTGCAAATGTTCTGTACTTACGATCTCCATGATTTCGTCTGAAGATGAAATATAAGAACCAGTTTTTATATTGATCGCTGTAACATCACCAGAAATAGGTGCAAATATTTTTGAAACAGAAGTTAAATTCCCTGCCTCAACTTGTGAGGGATCTATTTGCAATAACTCAAGTTTTTTCTTAAGACCCATATAGGTAGCATGGGTTCTGTTGTATTCACTTTCTGCTTTTAAATAGGATTTTTCAGAAGATATTTTTTCCTCAAATAATTCCTTTTGTCTTTCATAATCAGATTTTAAAAATGTCAACTGTTCGTTTGCTTCGAGATATTGCTGCTGTAGTTCAAGGAATTCAATATTCTCAATAGTTAATAAAAATTGTCCTTTCTTCACCTGATCTCCAACCAGTAAAGGAGAATTCTTGACATAGCCTCCAATTTGAGCACTGATAACAGCCCTTCCATTTGGTGGAACATCAATGAGTCCTGTTGAGGATATTCTTGAACCAAAGGAATGCTCTACCAGTGAAGTTAAGGTTAATTCTTGATTTTCAAACTGCTCCCTTGAGATACGGATCATACCGTCATTGGAAACAACTTTCTCTTCCTCCTTAAAATCAGAACTATCACCTTTACTAACTGACTTCGAACAATTCGAAAAAGTCAAGCCAATGATGAACACAATTGTATATATTTTAATAGAATTCATTTTCAAAATACTTAAAGGGTTAAATAATTAATTTCCAGTACTACTTGATTATATGCATTTAAGTTGTTTAAATAATCGAGTAGGATTTCCAGAGCATTCTCTATACTTTGTATATACTGAAAGAAATTGATCTCACCCGATTCGTAACTGATTTTAGCTGTTTTAAAAATTTCCTGAGACAATTGTTCTCCTTCTTCCTGGTAATAAGACAATGCTTCTTGATGTTTTTTAAGCTGCGCATACAATTCAGCTTGTTTCGTCTTGAGGCGAATTTTGTATTCTGCCTCCTGATTTTCCAAAACCTCCTCGGCAATTTTTGAAGCTTTGATTTTCGCTGCATTACCACTAAATAAGATGGGGATTTTTAAACCAATCTGGTATCCATTGAGGTTGTCATCCAAGCTTGAATTGGATCCTACAAAATAATTCAAAGTAACATCTGGTAAAAGGCTCTGGGAAGCAACATTCTTTTGGGCAAGAAATAAATCTTTCTTGTTACTAAAGTAGCTCAATCCTGGATTCTCTGCCCAATCCATTTCTTTGACTTCCAATTGAGCAAGCGGGACCTTCCTCACCGTAAAATCCTGATCACTTTGAACGACCTCGTTCAATCCCAGAAGCGCAGAGGCCACATCTTGTTGTGACTGCCTATATAGCGTTTGTAATTGTTTTTGTTTGGCCTGAGCTGTAATCTTCTCCAAATAATTGGTTTCGCCTGTTTCAAACTTTCGCTTCGCCGCATAGGCAAATGTTTTATAAAAACTATCCAAACGCTTTAGTACTGATTCCTTTTCCAATTCGTACTGCAAGAGATAAAACTTAGATGAGACTTTCTGTTCCAACTGCCTTTTATTGATGCTGTATGAATTGTTTTCCATCTCGTACCTGGCCTTGTTCACTTTTTTTCCAGCAAAATAGCGGGTTGGAAAAAGAAAATCCTGCTCTATTCCAAAGACTTTTAAAGGCAAATTATTGAAGGCAATATTGTTTTCATCATAGTGATAATACAATTTCGTTTTATTAAAAGTAAACGCATCACCAACCAAAGCATCAGCTTGTTCCACCTTTAGTGAGGAGGCCTTTAATCCGGCATTACCCTCAAGAGCGAGTTGTGAAATTTCCTCCAAACCCAAACTGTTCGTTTCCTGTGAATTTCCATAAAAACTACTTAAACTAATCATGGCAATCAATAACAAATTCAGAGCAGTTCCTGGTTTGGGAATTTTTTTTTCACTAAACATCGAATACAAAAGAGGCAATACCATCATAGTCAGAAGGGTTGAAGAAACCAAACCTCCAATCACTACTGTTGCTAGTGGCCTTTGCACTTCTGCCCCTGCTCCCGTCGATACGGCCATAGGTAAAAATCCAAGAGCAGCTGCCAAAGCAGTCAATATGACTGGTCTTAATCTTTCCGTTGTACCCTGAATAATTATTTTGTTCATATCCGTCATCCCTTTTTCTTTTAATTCTTTAAAATGTTCAATCAACACAATACCATTAAGCACTGCTATACCAAACAAGGCAATAAAACCGACACCTGCCGAGATACTGAATGGCATATCTCTGAGCCACAAAAGCAATACTCCTCCTACAGCGGACAGAGGAATTGCCGAAAAGATCATAAAAGCTTCCCTAGCCGAACCAAAAGCAAAAAAGAGCAGTAAAAAGATTAGCGTCAAAGCAATAGGTACCGCAATTTTCAGTCTGGCCTTCGCCCTTTGTAAATTTTGAAACTGTCCTCCATATGAAATCATATAACCCGGCGGTAGTTTAATATCAGCGTCTATGACTTCTTGTACATCCTCAATGACTGACTGTAAATCGCGGTTTCTGACATTCATAGCGATAACAATCCGTCTTTTGGTATCATCTCTTGAAATCTTGGCCGGTCCTGTTGTATAATCGATACTTGCCAATTCCTGAAGGGGTACCTTCAATCCTAGAGGAGTGTCTATAAAAAGGTGTTGGAGATTTGAAATATCACCCCTATGCTCCTTATCCAGCCTCATGACCAAATCATAATTCTTTTCTTCTTCAAAAACACTACCAACAACTGCCCCTGCGAATCCCATGGAAATCATATCATTGACCTCTTGAATATTCAATCCATATCTTGCAATTTTACTTCTATCATATTGAATCCTCATTTGAGGTAAACCCTCGATTTTTTCAACAGTAATATCTGCAGCTCCTTCAATGTTGCGAACAAGTTTGCTTATTTCAATTGCCTTTTCTGCCAATACATCTAAATCATTACCAAAAATCTTGATGGCGATATCCGATTTGACTCCAGTAATAAGCTCGTTGAATCTCATTTCAATTGGCTGAGTAAATTCTAATTCCATATTAGGAATGATCTTCAGGGCTTCTTTAAATTTCTCAGCAAGTTCATCCTTTGTTTTCGCTGAAACCCATTCCTTTTTAGGTTTAAGTTTGATGATCACGTCACTCTCTTCCATAGACATGGGATCAGTAGGGATCTCTGCGGCTCCTATTCGACTGACTACCTGTTCTACCTCTGGAAAATTATCGAGTAATATCTTTTCAATTCTTGTTGTGATCTGTATGGTTTGGGTCAGGGAAGTCCCGGTTTTCAGCACTGGTTGTATTACAAAATCACCTTCATCCAAAGTAGGAACAAATTCCCCTCCCATATTGGCAAACAAAGAAATTGAAATAATAAGCAGTAACAAGGCCATGGCCACAACCGCTTTTTTGAATTTAAGTGCCCAAATAATACTAGGCTCATATAGTTTCCTGATAAAACTCATTATTTTTTCACTTATATGCTTTTTGTTTCTCTTTACAGGTTTTATAAAAATCGCAGACATTACAGGAATATAAGTAAGCCCAAAGATCATGGCCCCAATCAACGCAAAACTAAAGGTTAGTGCCATGGGTCTGAACATCTTGCCTTCCACCCCGCTCAATGACAATATGGGTATAAACACGATAAGAATGATCAGTTGCCCAAAGATGGCAGAATTCATCATTTTGGAGGCGGCCTCTGCAGTAATTTCACTTATCCTGGATTTTTTTTCTGCAGTTTCTAAGGCCAATAATTCATTTTGGCTGGAAGCAAGCTTAAAAGCAATGAATTCAACAATGATCACAGAGCCATCTATAATTATTCCGAAATCTATAGCCCCAAGACTCATTAAATTGGCATCGACGTGAAAAATATTCATCAATGAAATGGCGAAAAGAAGTGTCATGGGGATCATTGAAGCGACTACCAATCCTGACCTTAGATTACCCAACAACAACACCACAACAAAAATCACAATCAAACATCCCAGGATAAGGTTCTCGGCCACTGTAAAAGAGGTTCTCCCTATCAACTCACTTCTTTCTAAAAATGGATTGATGACAACACCTTCCGGCAAAGTTCCTGAGATTTCAGCTACCCTGGCCTTGACATCTTCAATGACTTTTTTTGAATTCCCATCCTTTAACATCATCACTTGTCCAAGCACTTTCTCACCTTGAGCATTTCCAGTAATAGCACCAAATCTTATAGCACTTCCATATCCCACTTCTGCTACGTCTCGTATGAAAATAGATAAGCCGTCAACATTCTTAACAGAAATATTCCTGATATCTTCCAGGTCCTTGACAAGTCCTTCTCCTCTAATAAAATAGGCCTTATTATTTTTTTCAATATAGGCGCCTCCTGCAATTGAGTTGTTACTCTGCAAGGCCTTATAGACTTCGCTGGTGGTAACATTCATAGCATTCAGTTTTTCTGTATTGATCGCTACTTCATACTGTTTTAAAAAGCCTCCCCAGGTATTGACCTCTATCACTCCTGAAATACCTGACAGCTGCCTTTTAACAATCCAATCCTGGATAGAACGAAGTTCTGTGACGCTGTACTTTGACTCATAACCAGGTTCTACATCAAGTATATATTGATAGATCTCTCCCAAACCAGTTGTGATCGGACCCATTGAAGGTTGTCCGAATCCTTCAGGGATTTTCTCGCTTGCTGAAAGAATTTTTTCAGAGATTAATTGTCTGGGCAAATAAGTTCCCATGGCGTCTTCAAAAACGATGGTAACCACCGACAGGCCGAATTTTGAAACCGACCTGATTTCTTCAACACCTGGAAGATTTGCCATTTCCAGTTCAATCGGATAAGTAATAAATTGTTCAATATCCTCGGTAGAAAGATTTCTTGAAGTGGTGATGACCTGTACCTGATTATTGGTTACATCAGGTACGGCACCGATGTGTATCTTGGTCAGGGAATACAGTCCGAAACCGATCACCAAAAAGGTGAAAATAAAAATGGTCAACCTGTTTCTCAGGCTAAAATTTATAATTTTGCTCAGCATAATCGAATAAAGGGTATAAGATTTCTTTAAAAACGTTTATTGTATTCAAATAAGTCAAAAAAGACACTTATTACATACAATGAAAATCAATGAAATTGTAACATAGCCTTATGCGATTCTGGGAGGTTGGAATATATCAGTATTTTCCAAAAAGAAATAAAAATTACAATAGTAATAGACTGTTTTTTTAACATCCGAAGTGTCAGTATATACAAGCCTCTCTGCGTCAGGTTCAAATATAAACAAATGACCCACTCCGCTGCAAATCCCTTGCTTAAAAGGTAATTTCTGATGATCGCTTCTGTTATCCTTTTGCTTCTTGTGTTCGGCCATCTCATCTCCATAATGCTTGGAAATAAAAGAAAAAATATCATCACCATAGGTTGATTCATGTAACTCAATATGATTCAACAAATTATTGAGTTTTAAAACATCCATAAGATGAACGTTAAAACTCTGCGAGAGTATAAATACAGATAAAATTAAAGCTATTGACTTTGTCAGCATGGTGAACTAAATTATCGATAATAATCGATTCTTCCAAAGTATAAATTTACGGATTTAATAAATTTATTATGTTGACTAAAGTTACATTTCTCAAAATTCTTTGAGTTCAAGGGGTTTCACTACCTGAAAAGTACGCTTATTTGAACGCGTAGTTGCCTTTTATAGTCTTCCTCAAGCCATTTTAAATAATTCTTCGAGCTTTTCAGGATACAGAAAGAATATTGTTTGATCCTATATTCAATTTCATCATTAAGCTCTCTGGAAAGAATATGGGCATCAAATACATCTTCGCTATTTTCAGCACAAATTTTTGAATGCTGGGCTATCGATTTTTCAAGTACAACTTTTGATTTTTCGCCATTGTTCATCGCCTTTTTATATTCCTGTTGAACATCAAAGCTAAAATCAATTGATTTGGAAAACATCGATTTTGTGGTTTCCGGCATTTCATATCTAAAATTCCTTTCTATTTCATCATCACTGATAAGGTTCTCTAAGAAATAAGACGGATTCTTAAAAATCAGCTGCCAATCCACGTCATCTGTCCATAAGCCAAATCTGGATACATTATTTCCAAGATCAACCACAGAAAATTCTTTTTTATCATCAATAACCCTAGAGCCTCGGCCAATCATCTGAAAATATAGCGCCATGGATTTTGTAGCCCGGTTAATGATAATAGATTCAATAGTTGGTTCGTCAAAACCAGTTGTAAGGATCCCAACCGAAGTTAATATCGCATCAGGGGTGTTTTTAAACCAACTTAAAACTTGCTTACGCTCTTCTTTAGTGTTGGTATTATCAATATAATTCACCTTATAGCCGGCCCGTTTAAAGATTTCGTAAACGTGTCTTGAGGTGTGTATACCATTATTGAAAATAAGTGTTTTTTTACCCTTGCCCGTAGCCTCGTATGCACCAACTAATTTTGACTGCATTTCGTTCTTGGTATACAATTCTTCAGATGACTTAACCGTATAATCACCATTTGCTCCAATTTTTAAGGTGCTTAGGTTAATATTATAGCTATAGGTATTTGCCTGAGCTAAAAAACCTTTTTCAATTAAAGAGGTAATCTTCTCTCCTACAATAAGATCCTTATAGATCTCATGCATGGGTAAATTTATATTTGAACTCAGAGGAGTTGCAGTAACCCCTAAAATAAAACATTTCTCAAAATGCTTGAACAATTTTCTAAAGGAATTGTAATGCGCCTCATCCACAATAACAAGTCCGATATCCTCTAAATCAGCCTTTTCCTCCTTTATTCTGTTATTAAGTGTTTCAACCATCGCAACGAAACAAGAATATTTATCTTCGTTGGTTACTTCCTTTACGGTACTGTCAATTACTTTATTATTCACGCCAAATTCTGTAAGCATATTAGAAGTCTGCTTACTCAATTCTATTCGGTGTGTTAAAATCAGTACTTTATGATGGTTCTTTTGAATATAGCGCCGGGCAATTTCAGAAAATATCACTGTTTTCCCGCCTCCAGTTGGTAACTGATACAGTAAATTATATTCATTTGGATTTTCGGTAATTCGTTCGAAAATCTTATCTATGGCCCCATGTTGGTAATCATATAATTTTTTACCAATTATTTTTTCTTCCTTATCAAGTTTCGTGAGCACCATATAGTTATAAATAAACCTTGCAAAAATACTCAATTAAGTAGGTTCTTTAACAATTCTTTGTATTAATTTTCAGAAGTTTTTTCCAGATACTCATAGAAGGTTGATAATTAAATTTTTAGAACAGGTGAATACAACTAAAAAAGCCACTTATTAAATAAGTAGCTTTTTTAAGTTTCATATAATGATTTTCTGTATAAAAAATAGATTTATAGGTTCTCGGCCAACCAGTCACCAACTTGAGAAGTCCCATACGACTTATCTCCATCAGACAGATCCTCTGTGACTATTCCTTCAGCCAGTGATTTATTGACTACCTCTCTGATAGCTGCTCCTTCTTCATGTAATCCGAAACCCGTCTCAAACATCATAGCGGCAGACAATACTGTCGCCAAAGGATTGGCAATGTTCTTCCCTGTTGCCTGAGGATAAGATCCGTGTATAGGCTCAAAAAGTGATACTTTAGATCCAACCGAAGCCGATGGCATCAACCCCATAGATCCTGAAATTACGGAGGCCTCATCGGTTAAAATATCTCCAAACAGATTCTCAGTGATTAAAACGTCATATGAATTTGGCCATTGAACCAAACGCATAGCTACCGCATCTACGAACTCATAAGATACTTCTACCTCAGGATAATCCTTCTCCATACCTTGAACCGTTTCTCTCCATAATCTAGAAGTCTCAAGCACGTTTGCCTTGTCAACACAGCAAAGTTTTTTCCCACGACTCATCGCCATTTCAAATCCTTTCTTGGCCAAACGTGTCACTTCAGCTCTTGAATAGACACAATGGTCATAAGCTACATCACCATTTTGCTCTCTACCTTTTTTTCCAAAGTAAATCCCTCCGGTTAATTCTCTCAAAAATACCAGGTCAGTTCCTTCTATGCGTTCTCGTTTTAAAGGTGATTTGTCAATCAGGGACGGAAAAGTAAAAGTAGGACGAACATTGGCAAACAAACCCAGTTGCTTTCTCATTTTAAGCAGGCCCTGCTCTGGTCTTACTTTTGCCGATGGGTCATTATCAAATCTGGGATGGCCAACTGCACCAAATAATACGGCATCTGAGGAAGCACAAATAGCATGGGTCTCATCTGGATAAGGATCCCCTACAGCGTCAATGGCAGCAGCTCCGGTAAGTGCAGGATGCCAGCTAATTTCATGATTGAATTTTTTCGCTACGGCATCAGAAACCTTAACAGCTTGCTCTATAACTTCAGGGCCAATGCCATCACCGGCCAAAAGGGCAATTTTTAATTTCATAAGATATATTTTAATCTAAATTATATTCAACATTTTTTGAGTTGCTACTATCGCTGAAACTGTTTGATCAGAATCCAGTCCACGTGTTTTAAAACTTTTTTCTTCGTGTTTCCAGGTGATTACAGTTTCACAAAGCGCATCCGAATTAGATCCCGGAGGTATTCTAACCGCATAATCCGTAAGTTTTGGAAGCTCTTTCCCTTTGCCTTTATAGATCTTTTTTAATGTATTCATAAAGGCATCAAACTGACCATCTCCCTGAGCATTCTCCTGAATGGACTTGCCATCTATTCTGACTGACACTGTGGTGGAAGGTCTTAATCCTTTGCAATGAGTCAACACATAAGATTCAACCACTACTCTTTCTTCTAAGGTATTACTGTCAAGGACGTCTGAAATAATATATGGCAGGTCTTCTTTGGTAACCACTTCTTTTTTATCACCAAGCTCTATAATTCGCTTGGTTACTTTTGCGATATCATGATCGCTTAGATACAAGCCTAATTCTTGTAAATTTTTTTGAATATTCGCCTTTCCAGATGTTTTTCCAAGGGCGTATTGTCTTTTTCTTCCAAATCTCTCTGGCAATAAATCATTAAAGTAAAGATTGTTTTTACTATCTCCATCTGCATGAATACCAGCTGTTTGTGTAAATACATTATCCCCTAATACAGGTTTGTTTTCAGGTATTCTAAAACCTGAAAAAGTTTCTACCAGTTTACTGACCTTAAATAAAGATTTCTCTCTTACTCCAATTTTCACTTCAGGAACAAAGTCATTGATCACAGCCACAACACTGGCCAGGGATGCATTACCGGCACGCTCTCCCATGCCATTAATAGTTAGATGCAAACCATCGGCTCCGGCCCTTACCGCTTCAAGCACATTAGCAACTCCGAGATCGTAATCATTATGAGCATGAAAATCAACATGCATGCCAGGGTAACGGTCTTTTACTTGTTTTACAAAATCATAGGACTCACTGGGGGTAAGAACGCCAAGAGTATCAGGTAACAACACCCTCTTTATCGGCTGCTCTGAAAGAAAGTCGAGAAATTGGAACACATACTCCGGAGAATTTCTCATTCCATTACTCCAATCTTCAAGATATACATTGGTATCAATGCCATTATCAAGAGCAATTCTTATACTTTCTGTAATTTCTTTAAAATGCTGATCTGGTGTTTTTTTTAATTGATGGGTCAAATGATTTAAGGAACCTTTGGTGAGTAAATTTTGAACTTTAGCCCCTGTTTTCACCATCCAGTCAATACTAAGGCCTTTGTCAACAAAAGAAAGTACCTCTATTTTATCGATAAAGCCAACTTCAGAAGCCCAAGCAGTTATACTTTTTACTGCAGTAAATTCTCCTTCAGAAACTCGGGTAGATGCAATTTCTATCCTATCAACATGCAATTCCTCCAGTAATAACTTTGCGATGCTAAGCTTTTCAGTGGATGAAAATGATACATTATTAGTTTGTTCCCCATCCCGCAGGGTGGTATCCATTATCTCGATCTTCCGTCTTTCTGACATGATACCTCAAATTAAAATGGTCTCTTTCCAGCAAAGTCAACAATTTCTCCTTTGATATTCTGAAGATAATCGATGTCATCAAAGCCGTTGAGCATATTTTCTTTTTTATAATCATTGATCTCAAAAGATTCTTTTAAATCAGAATTAACCAAGCTTACTTCTTGTTTTTCAAGATCTACTAATATTTCAGCATTAGGATCATTTTCAATTGCTGCAAAGATTTCTGTCAGAAAACTTTCACTTACCTGAACAGGTAAAACACCAACATTCAAGCAGTTATTCTTAAATATGTCTGCAAAAAAACTTGAGATCACACATCTGAATCCAAAATCATATACGGCCCAGGCGGCATGTTCTCTAGAAGATCCTGATCCGAAATTTCTTCCTCCAACTAAGATCTTACCGCTGTAAACACTTTTATTGAGTACAAAATCTTCTTTGGGAGTGCCATCAGGGTTATATCTCCAATCTCTAAACAAATTATCACCGAAACCTTTTCTTTCTGTGGCCTTTAAGAACCTTGCAGGAATGATTTGATCTGTATCTACATTCTCTATAGATAGAGGATATGCGCTGCTTTGTACTATTGTAAACTTATCGTATGCCATTTTTTGTATTTCTTATTGATGAAATAATTGTATTATAATAATTCTCTAGGGTCAGTCACGGTGCCGGTAACAGCCGCTGCGGCTGCAACCAATGGACTGGCCAACAAAGTTCTTGAACCCGGACCTTGCCTACCTTCAAAATTTCTGTTCGAAGTACTTACCGCATATTTTCCGGCAGGAACTTTATCATCATTCATAGCTAAACATGCCGAGCAACCCGGCTGACGCAATTCAAAACCTGCATTTTCAAGAACCTCTAAAATGCCCTCTTTTTTGATCTGATCTTCTACAATATGCGAACCAGGAACCAACCAAGCAGTCACATGATCTGCCTTTTTTCTTCCTTTCACAATAGAGGCAAAAGCTCTGAAGTCTTCTATTCTTCCATTGGTACAACTTCCAAGGAACACATAGTCAATTTTTTTATTTTTCATGGCCTCACCTTCATTGAAGCCCATATAATTCAGTGATTTATCATAGGTTGCCTTTCCTCCTTCAACATTTTCAGCTAAAGGAATAGCCTTAGAAATACCAATTCCCATTCCCGGATTGGTTCCATAAGTAATCATGGGTTCAATCTCAGCGGCATCGTAAAAAAATTCTTTGTCAAAAACTGCATCTTCCTCAGTTTTTAATGTTTTCCAATATGCCATTGCTTTATCCCAATCTTCTCCTTTCGGGCTAAACTGTCTTCCTTTGATATATGCAAATGTACTTTCATCAGGAGCGATCATTCCACCCCTGGCTCCCATCTCAATACTCAGGTTACAAACAGTCATCCTTCCTTCCATGCTCATCTGCTCAAAAACATCTCCTGAATACTCAACAAAATAGCCGGTTGCTCCTGAAGTTGTTAATTTGGAAATAATAAAAAGTGCAACATCCTTAGGGCTTACTGCCTTACCAAGACTTCCATTGATGTTGATACGCATTTTTTTCGGCTTAGGCTGCATGATACATTGTGTCGCCAATACCATCTCCACTTCTGAAGTTCCAATTCCAAAAGCAATGGCTCCAAAAGCACCGTGGGTCGAAGTATGTGAATCTCCACAAACTATTGTAGCACCAGGCAAGGTGATCCCATGTTCAGGACCAACAACATGAACAATCCCATTATTCCGATCACCCAGACCCCAATGAAGGATACCATGCTTTTTAGCATTTCTTTCAAGCGTTTCCAATTGATTCGCCGAAAGTGGATCTTTTACAGGAAGATGCTGATTGATCGTTGGTGTATTATGATCAGCAGTAGCAAAGGTTCTTTCAGGAGACATCACTCCAATACCTCTGGTTTCTAAGCCCAGAAAGGCTACGGGGCTTGTAACTTCGTGAATAAAATGACGATCAATAAAAAATACATCCGGACCATCTTCTATATTTCGCACCACGTGGGTATCCCAAACTTTATCAAATAACGTTTTACTCATAATGTTTTTAAATCTATACTATTTGTCAATTTTGCCGAAAGGCAGGTGCAAATTTATTTTTTTAGATCAATCTTAGCACTAGATACTTTCCTTTTTTTACAATGTCCAAATCAATTTCGAAAAGGCAAAGAGAAGAGTAAAAATATAAAGCAGAGACTTTTTAGTGATGCAATTATGAATTCTAAAAAAAAGTAGCCGTTTAATTGCTAATTATTCAGTTGCGTATTAGAATATTGAAAAATCTTCATTATCCTTCTCTACTTATACCTATTCCAAAGGAGTTATTGTTTTTTTTCTTTCTTAGAAATACGATTTTTAAGTAGAATATTATTGTATTTTTAGCTTCTAATCGCAGTAGCATCTAATCAAACTTCCAAATGAAAATAAAATATTTCACCCAGATCCTTATACTGAGCACATCTCTTCTTGTGGCGCAAACACGCCCACCAGAAAGTGAAACCAGCATGAGAAACAGAGCAGAAAAAATTCATGAATCTGTGATCACAATAGATACTCATAACGATATAAATGTAAAGAATTTTACTGCGGAGAACAACTATACTAATGACCTTGATACTCAGGTGAATATTCCTAAAATGATCCAAGGAGGTCTAGATGTTTCCTGGCTGATCGTTTACACGGGTCAAGGAGAACTCGATAAACAAGGTTACAAAAAGGCATATCAAAATGCTATTGAAAAATTTGAAGCCATACACCGCCTGGTTGAGACTTATGCCCCTGATCAAATTGAACTTGCCCTTACTTCAGATGATGTAAAACGTATCAGTGCAAAAGGTAAAAAAGTAGCTATGATTGGTGTTGAAAATGCCTACCCTCTTGGTGAAGATCTCGATAGAATTAAAGAGTTCTATAAAAGAGGAGCTCGATATATGTCACTTGCTCATAACGGTCACAGTCAGTTTAGCGACTCCAATACCGGTGAAGATGATGGCATATGGTTGTATAACGGACTTAGTGAACTGGGCGAGCAAGCCATTGAAGAAATGAATCGCGTTGGTATAATGATAGATATATCGCACCCTTCTAAAGAAGCCAACATACAAATGATACAACAGTCAAAGGCACCGGTAATTGCTTCGCATTCTTCAGCACGAAAGCTTTGCGATGTAAGTAGAAATCTCGACGATGAGCTTTTACAAATGATTAAAAACAATGGCGGGGTTGTTCAAACAGTCGCATTTAGCAGTTATATTAATCTTAAAAAACACAATGCCAATACTGAAGCCAGTAAGGAATTATACAAAGAGGTTGCAAATGAATTAGGAATTACCTATTTGACTTGGAATGAAATGAAAAAATTATCAGGAGATGCTCTGCAAACTGCATACCAAAATTCTGATAAAATCCTAAAAATTGCGTCAACCAGAAAAGGTGAGATCAATGCCAAATATCCCTTGGTCAATGTCAATGATTTTGTAAACCATATTGACTATTTGGTCAATAAAATGGGGATAGACCATGTGGGCATCAGTTCAGATTTTGATGGCGGTGGCGGCATAGAAGGCTGGAATAATGCATCCGAGACATTTAATGTTACTTACGAACTTGTAAGACGTGGTTATTCAGAAGAAGCTATCGCCAAGCTTTGGGGATTAAACCTTTTAAGAGTATTGGACAAAGTTCAGGAAGTAGCGAAAAATATGAAATAGCGCATTCTATCCTTTCTTATTCAAACTGAATTCCCGCATAATTAATTCCTGTTAATTTATGCATCTCTCGTTCAAATGTCGATAAATCATCTTGGTTAAACTTTGAAATATCATTGTATCCACAAGATCTTGCGACAACTTTGATTAGATTGTTTGTTGCTTCAAAATAATTATGTAGTTGCTTTGCCGATGAATCGATCATTAACCTGCTGCGCAATGATTCTTTTTGAGTTGCAATGCCTACCGGACAGTTATTAGTTCCGCAGGCTCTCATTCCTAAGCAACCTATAGCTTGCAAAGCTGAATTGGAAACTGCAATGGCATCTGCACCCAGCATCATGGCTTTGGCAAAATCTTCTGCTACCCGCAACCCTCCGGTAATAACAAGTGTAACATCTGTAGCTCCAACTTTATCTAAATATTTTCTTGCTCTGGCCAATGCAGGAATCGTAGGTACATTGATATGATCTCTTAAAATAGTGGGTGCTGAACCTGTTCCGCCACCACGTCCATCTAAAATGATGTAATCTGCGCCTGCATCCAAAGCAAATTGAATATCTTTTTCTAAATGACTTGCCGCAATCTTAAATCCTATTGGAATACCTCCGGTATATGCCCTTACTTTATCTCCAAATTTCTTAAAATCTTCTGAGGTATGAAAATTTGGATTGGCAGCCGGAGAAATTGCCGTCTCTCCTTCTTTTAACCCTCTTACCTTTGCAATTTCGGCACTTACTTTACTACCTGGCAAATGCCCTCCTGTACCTGTTTTAGCTCCTTGCCCTCCTTTAAAATGAAAGGCTTGCACGTGATCTAGTTTATCCCAGGAAAAACCAAATTGTGCGGAAGCCAATTCGTAAAAATATTTTCGATTGCTTGCTTGTTCTTCCGGTAGCATGCCTCCTTCTCCTGAACATATTCCTGTTCCAGCCATTTCAGCGCCTTTTGACAAGGCGATTTTCGCTTCACGAGATAAGGCTCCAAAACTCATGTCAGACACAAACAAAGGAATATCAAGTGATAAGGGCTTTTTAGCTCGAGGACCAATTACCACTTTAGTCATCACTTCTTCATGATCTAATAAAGGTCTTGTTGCCAACTGAGCAGGAAGGAATTGAATGTCATTCCATTTAGGCAAAGTGTTACGATCAACACCCATGGAGGCTGAAAACCCATGATGCCCAATGTTTTTCAATCCGTTTTTTGCCAGTTCTTTAATATAGCCTGTATAGGGTTCTGTGCCTTCGGGATGCGTATCTGCATATGCACCTAAATATTCATCTCGATTAAACGGCTGAGGGCTATTCGCTAAATAAGCGTCAATTTCAACTTCATCTACAAACAATTCATCTCCTGCTATTTTTGTTGAAAATTTATGAAGAACCTCTTTGTTATTATATTCTGAAATCCCTGAATCTACGCGATAATCCCATCCGTGCACACCGCAAATAAGATTATGTCCTTCTATTAGGCCATCCGACATTAATGCTCCTCTATGAAGACATCTCCCGTATAAAACGGAAATATCCTCATCGAATTTAACAACTACCAGGTCAAGCCCATTGACCAAGGCATGACTAGGAATTTTATCTTCTAATTCGGAAATTTTTGCAATTAAAACGGGTTTTTTCATAAAGTTAAGCTTGATTGATTTTTTAATAAATTGTTAGTATACTGTTTTGACTGTTTCCAAATTCCCAGAAAGCTCCAGATTCGTTTTAATGATATATTGATCGCAACAATTAATTTCTAAATCTTATTGGTTGCTTTTCAGGATTGACGCCCAGTTCTTATCAGCTCTGATAACTAGTCCTTCAGGCCCTTCCTTGATCCAGTCTTCAAAAGTATTATCAAAATAGGCATCATAAAACAGATACAGCTTTCCATTTCTCAGCTCAAAGGTCTTAGGGTTTACTTTGACTTTCTCCCCTTTTGTCGCCATAGCGTAAGTATATAAAGCTATCTCGCAACAATTAAAGATTACTTTCCTAAAAAGTTTTAATTTTCTGGCGTAATCATTATATGAGCATTGTATCGGCCGGGAAACATCAACCAGGGATGACTTGATTCATGAGGTGCAAGAGGCAGTCCTGTAGTCTCCTGTGTGGCATAGGGCATATAGACTACATACCTGTATTTTCCGTTTACAATCTCTCCTGTTTCTTCGTTAAAATAAGCATTTTCTCCATAATAAATATGCAGGGTTGCCGGAGCGTCAGGTAAAGCCATTTTTCCGGATTTGGCTTCTTTATTTCTTATTTCTTCTTTTTCCTCGCGTGTTTTACCTTCAGCTGCTAATTCACGACCTCTCGCCATCATTGGTTCCAAACTCTTATGATAGCAAACCACTTGAAAACCATCTTTTTGAGGATCATCTGCGATACAAATAAAATCATTGAATCCTTCTTTGAGCATCATAAACTCACCAGATTCGCTATAACCATAAACCATTGCCTCTTCCCTTCCTTCTGCCGGGGCCGCTAAAATAGCTGAAGCAATTTGTTGATCCACACTCAATTTCTGATGAAGAGGAACTTCGAAAACAGGAGTATCAGACGTCTCCTCAGTTTCAGATTTTATGATTTCATTTTTTTTATACGAAGGTTTAGAGCACCCCATAGCTAGTATACTCAACACCATTAAAAAAGTTGTAATTTTCATGTGTTTTTTTGTTAAAGTCAGAGAAGCTAAGATAGTATTTTTAACCCTGGTAACCAAAATGAGTGCCTATGCGACCATCTAGGATAGTGTTAAAAAAACTTCATAGACACAATATTCATAACTCACGCTCGTTAAAAGTATAAATAAGTTCTTAACTTTAATAAAATTGCTAAAATTATCCGAGATAATTTATAAAGGATAATCATACAAAAAGTCATAACAAGTAAAATAGCCTTGAGGGGGGCTTATGATCAAACTAAAAACATTTAGATCTAAATGTTCAACTATTGAAACTTGTTATGACTTTTTTTTATGCAAATAACTCAGATGTCTTTAAAGGCAAATTTCTATATCTTTTTCCGGTAGCATTATAAATGGCATTAACAATGGCAGGAGCGATTACAGGAACACCTGGCTCACCTATTCCTGTTGGAATATCTGCACTTTCTACAATTTCGATGTGTATTTTAGGTGCTTCATGAATCCTCAACATTTGATAGTCGTGATAATTACTCTGTTGCACTTTACCTTGTTCCATACTAATATCTCCATAATACGCCAAGGACATTCCAAAAATAGCAGCACCTTCCAATTGAGCTTTTACGGTGTCTGTATTGACTACGGTACCACAATCAACAACAGTAAAAACATCGTGAACTTTTAACTTGTTATCAATTACAGATACTTCAACTACAGAAGCCACATAGGTATAAAAACTGTAATGAACCGCTATACCTAAACCATGACCCTCTGGCAATTCTCGTCCCCAACCTGCATTTTCCCCTGCCTTAATTAATACATTTTTTAATTTGGCTGTATCCATTTTATAGTCATTATCAGACGGGTAAATACGATCAGAACCTATCATATCCAATCTAAATTGGAGAGGATCCTTACCGGCAGCAATGGCCAATTCATCTGCAAATACATTGACTGAAAAACCATGTATAATATTATATACTGACCTTAACCACCCTATTCTTACATGAGCAACCGCTTCACCATTCTCATATCTTGCATTTGGAACCTCATAAGGCATATTGGTCATACCCTGCTGAAACTCAAAACCCGCCCCATGACTTACACCGGGCATAAAAGTGGATGTAATGGAAGGATAGGCTGTTCTATGCAGCCAACCAGACACCGAATTATTTTTAATTGAAGACTTTAAATACTGTGCACTAATGGCGTGATAATAACTGTTTTGTATGTCATCTTCCCTTGTCCATACAACCTGAACCGGAAGTTGAGTCATTTTAGACAAGGCTACTGCTTCAAGTACAAAATCAGGTTTGGATTTTCGACCAAATCCGCCCCCTAGAAAAGTGACATGAACCGTAACCATATTAAGCTCTATTCCTAAAAAATCACTTATTTCTTGTCTTGTTGTCTGCGGTGCCTGAACGGGAGCCCAAACCTCACAAGTTCCTTCTTGCACATGTGCTGTTGCATTGGGAGTTTCCATTGGCGCGTGAACAAGATGAGGTAACTGGTAAGTAGCCTCAACAATTTTATCCGCCTGATCAAAAGCTTTTGTCACATTTCCATCTTCGCGGATCAATTTTGCTTTTTGATGCACATTGGCCGTAATTTCTTCCATAAAATCACTACTTGAATAGGTCTCATTATCCCCGTAATTCCAATCGACCATTAAAGCCTTTTTACCTTCAATGGCAGACCAGGTATTTGAAGCGATCACGGCAACTCCGCCAAGTGCTCCAAATGGTTTTTCAATCCTATCCAAAGTATTGACAGTCTTTACTCCTGGAATCTTCAGACTTGCCTTATCATCATACGACTTTACAGTCCCAAAGGTTACCGGACATCTTGTGATACAGGCATAGACCATGTCTTTCAGTTTAATATCCATGCCATATTTGGGTTTTCCTTTTACAAAATCACCGGCATCAACACTTTTGAGTCCTTTCCCGATATATATAAATTCATCTGGAGTTTTAAGAATAGGATCCTCTGGAGCTTCCACCAAAGCTGCTTCCTTCACTAAGTCACCATAAAATATTTTCTCACCAGAATCACTTCGAATTATATGATGCATTTCACTTTTGCACAACTCTTTAGAAATCCCCCAACGATTAGCTGCTGCCGAGATGAGCATGGCTCTGGCCATGGCGCCCATTTTTCTCATTGGCTCATAAATCGTTCTGATACTCCTCGAGCCATCTGTATTCTGGTTGCCATATGCATCATCACCCGGGGCTTGCTTTACAGTAACTCTTGACCATTCTGCATCCATTTCATCGGCAATTACAGAAGTTAATGAAGTTCTGACTCCTTGCCCCATCTCACTTCTTGAGGCAGTTAAAATCAGATCCCCATTAGGTTTGAGTTCTACAAACAAATTAGGTGTAAAATGACCATTTGTGCTCTTCGAGTTGATACTATTATCTTCGCCTCCTACCTCACATGCCAATAATAATCCGCCACTAAAAAGGCTCACATTTTTAATAAAAAAACGTCTTGATATTAAAGATTTATTTTTCATATACCCTTATTATTATGCGACTCTTTCTCCAAGGAAGCCGCTAGATGAATTGCTTTTCTGATCCGAACATAGGTACCGCAGCGGCAAATATTACCACTCATGGCAGCATCAATATCCTCATCTGTAGGGTCAGGTTTCTCTTTAAGTAGCGCTAAAGCACTAACCACTTGCCCTGGCTGACAATACCCACATTGGGGCACATTTAGTTCTTCCCAGGCTTTTTGAATCGTTGAGTTCTCAAGAGCTACACCTTCTATGCTTATAACATGCTGATCCTTTACCACAGAAATAGGGGTTATACAGGATCTTATGGCTTTCCCATCCAGTAATACCGTACAGGAACCACAGACGCCAAGCCCGCAACCAAATTTAGTACCAGTGAACCCAAGAATATCTCTTAACACCCACAAAATGGGCATATCGGGTGAAACATCAACCGAATAATCTTTATCATTTATTTTTAAATTGAGCATAAGCCATGTTTTAATTTTTGATGCTTTGTAAAGTTAGTATTTTTAATTAATTTCGTTAA
>CAZPHF010000009.1:0-20391 GCA_964586115.1 uncultured Flavobacteriaceae bacterium
TTGCTTCTGCTGATATGATCAAAATTTATATTGAAAAATTCAATGCCGAGCATGATAATGTTCAATTAAATATATCCAGTGACCGATCAATCACCTTAAAGCAAAGAACCGAATTATTAACGGAAAATGCAGTTATCGGTATTGTCTTAGTTTTACTTTTTCTATCACTTTTTCTAAACGTTCGGATTGCCTTTTGGGTGGCAGCAGGGTTACCAATTTCATTTTTAGGGATGTTTATATTTGCGTCAAGCCTAGGTGTTACAATCAATGTATTGTCATTATTTGGGATGATCATTGTTATTGGTATCCTTGTAGATGATGGTATCGTGATCGGTGAAAATATTTATCATCATTACGAAAAAGGGAAATCTCCTGTCAGGGCGGCTATTGATGGAACATTGGAAGTAATTCCACCAATTATATCTGCCATTTTAACTACGATGCTGGCCTTTTCAATATTTTTCTTTTTGGATGGTCGTATTGGAAATTTTTTCGGAGAAGTTGCGACGGTTGTAATCTTGACCTTAGCCGTATCGCTCATTGAAGCCTTGATTATTTTACCGGCACATATTGCCCATTCTAAAGCCTTGATAAGGGACCGGAAAAAGCCCACAAAAGGAGTTTTTGGAGCGTTCAATCAAATCAATGTTAAGGCTGATCAATTTATGATGTTTTGTAGAGACAGATTATATGGCCCTTATTTGAATTTCTTTTTAAAGAACAGATTTTTAGGGCTTGCTATTCCTATAGCCTTGCTTATCTTTTCAATTGGTGGTATTCAAAGTAAGATGGTTCGTACTTCATTTTTCCCGAGTATTGCCAGTGACAGAATTTCCATATCACTGTCAATGCCACAAGGGACCAATGAAAAAATAACGGACTCAATCATCTCAAATATTGAAGAAGCTGCATGGTTGGTTGCTGATGAATTTAGAGAAAAGCAAACAGGCAATACTCCGGTTGTCGAAAACATTATCAAAAGAATTGGTCCAGGTTCCAGTAATGCACGTTTGACGATCAATTTATTACAAGGAGAATTTCGAGATTTCCCCTCTATTGACATTACAAATGCCATAAGAGAAAAAGCGGGTATAGTGTATGGGGCCGAAAGTCTCACTTTTGGTTCAGGAAGTAATTTTGGAGGAAGTCCGGTTGCTGTTTCTCTTCTGGGAAATAATATTCCCGAATTAAAAGCTGCCAAAACCGAGTTGAAGGCAATTCTTATGGCCAACCCAAGTTTAAAAGATGTTTCTGACACTGATCCTGCAGGAATCAAGGAAGTAAGGATCAAATTAAAAAATGATGCCTATATCTTAGGGCTAACACTTCAATCGGTTATGAGTCAAGTGAGGTCAGGTTTCTTCGGCTTTCAGGCCCAGCGTTTTCAGCGTGGACAGGACGAAATTAAGATTTGGGTACGGTATGAAAAAGAAGACAGGTCTTCCATTAGGAATCTTGACGACATGTGGATCTCCACTCCTACTGGAAATAAAGTGCCCTTTTCGGAAATTGCCTCCTATGATATAGCGCGGGGTGACGTGGCCATCAATCATTTAGCTGGCAGACGCGAGATTCAGATCACTGCCGATATGGCAAATGCGAAAGAGAGTGCTGCTGATGTTATGACAGATATCAAGGATAATATTCTCCCGGGAATTTTATCGAAATACCCTTCGGTACAACCAAGTTTTGAAGGACAGAACAGAGAGGCTGATAAAACAATAAATTCAGCCAGTAGAGCAGGACTTATTGTTTTAATTTTAATTTATTGTGTGATCGCCTTTACGTTTAGATCGTATAGTCAACCATTATTGTTATTCATTATGGTACCTTTTAGTTTGATTGGTATTGTTTGGGGGCATTATATCCACGGGTTCGCCATCAATATTTTGTCATGGTTAGGAATCATTGCACTTGTTGGGATTATGGTGAATGACGGCCTGGTACTGGTTGGGAAATTCAATACCTATCTGAAAGAAGGAATGAAATTCGATGAAGCTTTGTTTCAGGCTGGTAAATCAAGGTTTAGAGCCATCATTCTTACTTCATTAACAACAGTTGCCGGTTTGATGCCTTTACTATTAGAGAAGAGTAGACAAGCTCAATTCTTAAAGCCAATGGCCATTTCTATTTCTTATGGAATTATGATGGCAACATTTTTAACCTTGTTGATGCTACCGCTTTTACTTTCTATTAATAATAGTTTAACGGTAAAAATCAAGTGGTTGATCACAGGTAAAAAAGTCACAAAAGAAGAAGTAACACGTGCTGTTAAAGAATTAAAAATTGAACAAAATGAAACAGAATAAATTTTTAGTTATTCTACTAATGGTCCTGAGTTTTTCTATGAATGCTCAGGAATTGCTTGAAAAGCAAGGTGCCGTGAATATCGCATTGGAAAACAATTACGACATCAAGGTCTCAAATAACGACCTTGAGGCAGCTAAAAACAGCTCCAGCATCTATAATAGCGGGTATCTGCCCTCCGTTTTTGCTTCTGGAGGTGCTGATTACCAGGATAACCAAAGTAAAATCGAATTTCAGAATGGTAATTCGCAAGATGATATTGAAAATACGACCAATAGCTATAGTGCTTCGGTAGGTGTTGATTATTTAATTTTCGATGGATTTGGCAGAAAATACAATTATAAAATATTGCAGGAGCAATATAATATCTCTGAAATCCGCGTAAGACAGGTCATTGAAAATACCCTGCTTGCCCTGCTTGTTTCTTACTATGATGTAGCCAGACTTACCGAAAACAAAATTAACCTGGAGCAATCATTGGCGATTTCAAAAAGTCAATTATTAAGAGAACAGTATGGCTATCAATATGGACAAAAAACCCAACTGGAAGTGCTGAATACAGAGGTAAATGTGAACCAAGACAGTATCAATTTATTGAATATTCAAAGAGAATTGGCGAATGCCAAAAGAGACTTAAACGTGATTTTAGGAAGAGAAATTAATGTTGATTTTGCCGTAGATACAACGGTTAATTATGCATTAGACCTTACCTATGACAATATGTTGCAATCGGCAAAAATAAATAACGCGCTGCTTTTACAGTCTGAAAAAAATGTGACACTTAGTGATTATGATTTAAAGATCAATAAGTCGTCCTGGGTGCCTAATGTAGGCATCAACGGAGCCTATAACTGGAGAAATTCCAATACAGATTCAAATATCGACAACCCTTTTGCATTAGCTTCAAATACGAGCACAGGAATTGTAGGTGCTCTAAGTGTATCTTGGAATATTTTCGATGGAGGGCTCACCAAAACCAGGGTTCAAAATGCCAAGATTGCCATTGATAGCAGGAATATAGAAAAAGAATTGGTAGAGAAAGACCTTGAAAGAAATGTGGCCAACGCATGGGAAACCTATCAAAACTCATTATTTGTTTTAAGCGCCGAAAAAAAGAACGTGGAAACAAATAAGCGAAACTTTTCAAGAAGTGAGGAGCAATTTAAATTAGGCCAAATCATAACGGTTGAATTCAGATTGGCTCAGGTCAATCTCCTGAGTGCTATTAACAGTTATAATCAAGCCAAATACACGGCAAAAGTCGCCGAATTGAGATTGCTGCAATTAGGCGGAAATCTGATTGGTGCGAATTACTAGTATTTAAACCAAAGTAAATAAGATAAAGAGGTCATTTAAATCAAATGATCTCTTTTTTTTTGTAACATTTCTTACACATCTCTCCTATTATGATTTATATCATAATATAGCACACGGTTCATACCTAATTTTGTGCCTCAATTAATAACTATCAAAAATACAAGAAATGGAGACACTACAAGACGTTAAGATGAATGTATACAAATTCGGCAATAAAACTGCAGATGGAAATACAACCATGAAAAACCTTCTAGGAGGTAAAGGAGCTAACCTTGCTGAAATGAGTTCAATTGGTATACCAGTTCCTGCAGGTTTCACGATTACTACAGAGGTCTGTACCAAATACAACGAAGTAGGTCAGGAAAAAACCGTGGCCATGATCAAAGCTGATGTTGAAGAAGCCATCAAGAATGTAGAACTTATTATGGGATCCACTTTTGGTGATAAAGAGAATCCATTATTGATCTCTGTAAGATCCGGAGCGAGAGTATCCATGCCAGGGATGATGGATACAGTTTTAAATCTCGGTTTAAATGACGAAGTGGTTATTGGTTTGGCTAATAGAACAGGAAACGAGCGTTTTGCATGGGATTCTTACCGTCGTTTTATACAAATGTATGGAGATGTAGTTTTAGGGATGAAACCTGAATCTAAGGAGGATATTGATCCTTTTGAAGAAATCATGGAAGCCTTAAAACATAAAAGAAATATCGAACTGGATACAGAATTTAGCATCCAGGATTTAAAAGACTTGGTATATGATTTTAAAGAAGCTGTAAAAAAACGTACAGGTCATGATTTTCCAACAAATCCATGGGACCAATTATGGGGCGCCGTGGTTGCTGTATTTGATAGCTGGAATGGTGACAGAGCTGTTTACTATAGAAATATGCACGGTTATCCTGCAGATTGGGGTACAGCAGTGAATGTTCAAGCCATGGTGTATGGAAATATGGGTGACAATTCAGGTACAGGAGTTTGTTTTACAAGAGATGCTGGTACAGGAGAAGATGTTTTCAATGGCGAGTATTTGATCAACGCACAAGGTGAAGACGTGGTTGCCGGAACAAGAACACCTCAGCAAATCACAAAACTAGGATCGCTTCGATGGGCTCAATTAGCAAAAGTTGAAGAGGAAGACAGGGTAAAAAATTATCCTTCTTTAGAAGAATTAATGCCAGCCATTTATAATGAACTGAACGAATATCAGCAAAAACTGGAAGACCATTATAAAGACATGCAGGATATGGAGTTTACTATGCAAGATGGTAAACTTTGGATTTTACAAACCAGAAATGGTAAACGTACCGGTGCTGCAATGGTTAAAATTGCCATAGATAAATTAAAAGAAGGCTCGATAGATGAAAAAGAGGCTTTGCTTAGAATTGAACCAAACAAATTGGACGAATTATTACACCCTGTTTTTGATCCTAAAGCTTTGAAAAAAGCAAATATCATCGCACAAGGTTTACCAGCATCGCCAGGTGCTGCCACAGGCCAAATTGTTTTCTTCGCTGATGAAGCCAACAAATACAAAAACACCATTTTAACCCGTATTGAAACATCTCCGGAAGATTTAGAAGGAATGAATATTGCCAAAGGTATTTTAACTGCTCGGGGAGGGATGACTTCTCACGCCGCTGTTGTTGCCAGAGGTATGGGTAAATGTTGTGTTTCAGGTGCAGGAGCGCTAAAAATAAACTATAAGAACCGCACACTTACTGTAGACGGTCATGAATATCATGAAGGTGATTGGATTTCTCTTAACGGATCAACCGGTAATATCATTGAGGGAAAAGTTGCTACAATAGAACCAGAATTAAGTGGAGAGTTTGCTGAAATCATGGAGTTGTCAGACAAATATTCTAAAATGAAAGTAAGAACCAATGCTGATACACCTAAAGATGCAAGAGTTGCGAGAGGTTTTGGTGCACAGGGAATAGGATTGACAAGAACAGAACATATGTTCTTTGAAGTAGATCGTATCAAGGCGATGCGTGAAATGATTTTAGCAGAAACGATTAAAGGAAGAAAAGAAGCCTTGGAGCAATTATTACCAATGCAACGTGAAGATTTCGAAGGAATCTTTGAAGCTATGGAAGGTTTACCTGTAACTGTTAGATTGTTAGATCCACCATTACATGAGTTTGTTCCTCATCAATTGGCACATCAAAAGGAATTAGCAGAAGATATGCATATTTCTTTGGATGCTGTAAAGGCTAAAATCGTTGAATTAGAAGAGTTTAACCCAATGTTGGGTCATAGAGGTTGTAGACTTGGAATTACCTATCCAGAGATTACTGAAATGCAAACAAGAGCTATTATTGAAGCGGCCTTAAACCTTAAAGATAGAGGTATTGAAGCAAAACCTGAAATTATGGTTCCATTGATCGGTACGTTGGCAGAATTTGTAAGTCAGGAAGAAATCATCAGAGAAACAGCCCAAAAGGTATTTGACGAAAGAAATGATACCATTGAATTTTTAGTAGGTACCATGATCGAAATTCCAAGAGCCGCTTTAACTGCAAATCTAATTGCGCAACGCGCTGAATTTTTCTCATTTGGAACAAATGATTTAACGCAGATGGCCTTTGGATATTCACGTGATGATGCTGGTAAATTCTTACCAATTTATATAGAAAAAGGAATCTTGAAAGTAGATCCTTTTGAAGCCCTTGACCAGGAAGGAGTAGGTCAATTAGTGCAACTCGGAACAGAAAGAGGTAGAAATACAAATCCTAACCTTAAGGTAGGTATTTGCGGTGAGCATGGAGGCGAGCCTAGTTCTATAGAATTCTGTTATAACACCAACTTGAATTATGTGAGTTGTTCTCCATTTAGAATACCAATTGCCCGCTTATCTGCAGCTCAGGCTCAGATTAAGGCTTCTTGATATTATTTTTGTTAGAGTTAATTGTGAAAAAGGGATAAATTTATTTATCCCTTTTTTGATCTTTATCATTTAAACGACTGATAAAATACTTTTTATTTCAAGGTTTAACTCTGTATATTCGCTCTATGATCAAAGTAGTGTTGCTCGGTTCCGGAAATGTTGCTTATCATTTGGCTCTGGCCCTGAAATCAGCAGAAAATGTTGAACTGATTCAGCGCTATAGTCGAAATGGAAAAAATGATGTCTTTTTTGACACTTTCTTGCCGGCTACAAATAATCTTGAACATTTAAAAACGGCAGATGTTTATATCATTGCCGTTAAGGATGACGCCATAGGCAGTTTATCAGAAAACCTAAGCCATCTAAATGGTTTGGTCCTACATACTTCCGGCAGTATGCCAATTGATGCGATTCATTCTTCTTTAAAAAGAGGTGTACTCTATCCGGTTCAAACCTTTACCATCAATCAAAAAATCGATTTCAAAAAGGTTCCATTGGTCATTGAAGCAACAACAACAGAAGACCTTAAATTATTAGATACTCTTGCGACTTCACTTAGTGAACGGGTTTTTGAACTCAATTCGTCAAAAAGAGAGAAGTTGCATGTTGCGGCAGTTTTTGCCAATAATTTTAGTAACTATATGTTTACCTGTACGGATGAATTGTGCAAGGAGTTCAAGCTTCCCTTTGATGCTTTAAGACCCATTATCCTGGAAACAGGTAAAAAGATTCAAGCTATGGACCCTTTACAGGCGCAAACAGGACCGGCAAGAAGAAATGACAGGGCTATAATTGAAAAGCATATAGACATGTTGGAAGGAGAGAAAAAAGAAATTTACACAATATTATCAAACGCCATAACTAAAACATATCAACCCAAAGGATAAAAAAATGGAAAAAAGTTATAAAGAAATCTTGCCACAAATAAGTACCTTTATCTTTGATGTGGATGGTGTGCTTACTGATGGTACTGTTACGGTATTTCCAAATGGGGAATTGGTCAGAACAATGAACATAAAAGATGGATATGCTTTAAAAACCGCTGTTGATATGGGCTATAACGTATGTATTATCTCTGGAGGAACAAACCCTGCAGTTAAATCCAGGTTACAGGGACTTGGAATCACAGATATTTATTTAGGTGCCCATAATAAAACAGAACAATTGGATGAATATCTTGATATTTATACTATTGACCCGTCTAATGTGTTATATATGGGTGATGACATCCCGGATATTCCTGTAATGAAGATTTGTGGCCTTGCAACATGTCCAAAAGATGCAGTTCCTGAAGTTCAGAATATTTCGGGCTATATTTCACAGAAAGAGGGTGGAAAAGGATGTGTTAGGGATGTGATCGAACAAGTTTTAAAAGTACAGGATAAATGGCAAGGTCATTTTGATGCCAAATATGATTAAATAGTATGAATAGTAGGAAAAAATCATTACGTATTCCTATAGTCGATTGGCTTATTAAACTGCTTCATAAGATCAAGATTCCCGGTTTTGAGGGAATGAATCTCTATGATTTGCTGGAAATGTATATTTCCGGTATTGTAAAAGGAGCTTTAACATCCAGAGCCGGAAGTATTGCTTTTAGCTTTTTTATTGCGCTCTTTCCTTTTGCCTTAGTGGTATTGACTCTTATTCCCTTTGTACCTATTGAAGGATTTCAGGACGATTTTATGTCGATTGTTTTTAAAATGTTACCCTCAAAAGAGTCTAGTGATGCCGTGGTTCATGTTTTGAATGATATTGCGACTAATAAATACGGAGAACTCCTTTCCTTTGGTTTTATTTTAGCTATATTTTTGATGACAAATGGTGTCAACGCCGTCCTAAGTGGCTTTGAGTATACCTTTCATGAGATTCAAACCCGTACTGTTGTGCGTCAATATATGGTCTCTTTAGCCATATCTCTGGTACTGGCTTTTTTATTGCTAATTACGGTTGGTATTATCGTTCTTATTGAGTTTTTTATCAAATCCCTTAATGAGCAAGGTATGGTGAGCGACACCAACTTTTGGCTCAGTTCCCTGCAATTCATTGTCCTGATCGGCATGCTGTTTGTTAGTATCTCCCTACTCTATTATTTCGGGACAAGAGAAGGTAGGAAAAGCTCCTTCTTTTCACCCGGGACATTACTCACTATAGTTTTATTTCTTTTGAATTTTAAAATTTTTCAAATCTATGTGGACAAATTTTCTCAATACAATCAGCTCTACGGATCAATTGGAACGGTTTTAATCATCATGCTTTTTATTTGGTTAAATTCTATTATATTGCTCCTTGGATTTGAGTTGAATGCGAGTTTATTAAAACTTCATGAACAAAATTTAGAAGCAAAACAATGAAACATACTTTTTATGTAATGATACTTTTGACCTTTATGTCGTATTCGATAAAGGCTCAGGGTGTTTTGGGAAAATGGCATAGTATCGATCCTGATACAGGGGCCAAGGAATCTGTTATAGAAATATATAAGACCGGTGACAAGATCTATGGGAAAATCATCCACATATTAAAGGAAGAAGATCGTGATAAGACTTGTATCGAATGTACAGGAAAAGACAAAGATCAGCCTATTCAAGGATTGGTCATCGTAAGGGGCCTCAGTAAAGAAGATGATGAATGGACCGGTGGAAAGATTCTGGACCCTAAGAATGGCAAACTGTACAAATGTTATGTAATCCTTGAAAGCCAGGATAAACTAAAACTAAGAGGCTATATTGGGTTCTCAATTATCGGCAGAACGGAATATTGGTATCGTGTAAAAGAATGAAATTATTTCGGATTTTATTTGTTGGCCTTTTGTTTATGTTGACTTGTCAAATAAGTCTGGCTCAAACCATTGTTGGTATGTGGAAAACTTATGACATTTTTAACAAACATAATGAGGAATCTATAGTTCAGATCAGTATCGAGAACGATCTACTTTCAATTAAAATTATTCAGATTATTCCAAAGCAGCATAGGTTGGATTCATGCGTAAAATGTACTGATGACCGAAAAAACATGCCTATCAACGGCATGATCATTTTACAGGGTGCGACATTTGAAGCTGGCATCTGGAAAGGCGCTGAGATACTGAATGCAAAAAACGGAAAAGAATATGGTTGCCATATTTCTCTAGCAGCACCTGATTTGTTAAAAGTACGAGGCTTTGTAGGTTATCCCATCTTCGGTAAAACATTGTATTGGACAAGGGTTAAAGAAGACTCCTTCAGATAGACCAGCAATGAGCCCCATAACGATCTGAAAGAATTATTTAAATCTATAGCGAATATTCAGCCCGAAATTTCCATAGATAAAATCCATTTTTTCTATGATCATAATAGCTGGTCGGTAATCAAGTCCCAATGATAAGGGCGTTCTTGGAAAACTATATTCAATGCCAAGTTCACCCATCACACCTAGTTTAAATTCACTGGCGAATAAAGTAGTAAGCCCTACTCCCACATAATAACGGAGGTCTGGACTTCTGAAAATCGGCTCTACGGCAAAATCATAAATGGCATCCACCCCAACATTGCTTCCAAAAGATACCGATGCATGAATTCTTTTATTCTTTATTGGAATCGTAGCATCCAAAGCTACATTGTTCCCATACATATCACCGAATCTAACTCCAATTTCCTGCGCACTCAGATGATACCCGATACACATAAGAAAACTAACCAGAACTATTTTTTGCATAGGAACAATATAAAAATTATACTGCTAATTTAAGGAAATACAACTTGACCAGGTATAATTCCTGTGGTAATAGTTTGCAATAAATCTCCTGAAACAGTATTGAATACTTTGAGCTTTCCTTCACTTGCATAATCTCCTGCATCTGTAGCATATAAAAATCCATCTTCTACAGTAATACTATAGTAAAAACCATCTAATCCTTCCAAAGCATCTGTAGGAAGCTCAACATCTTCACTTCCCATTCTAAAAACTTTTCCATCTAAAACAAAATACAAATTATCTAATTCTTGTGATAACAACGAAGGATGTTCCGTATTTTCAAATTGTTTGAATGAAAGTTCAGAAGATGATGGGTCTATTTTGTAGAGAAACCCTGGTGTTTCCGCTCCAGTCCAGGATGGATTTCCACCACATAGTACCCAAAGATCTCCATCACTATCCGCGACAATCGAATTTGGAACGTCCCCAACGATAAGATTTGCTTCAACAGAATCATTTGATGTATTGATCACCACCACTTTATTATTACTTCCAAACCCTCCTTGCAGACATACATACAATTTATCAGAAGCAATAATCATTTTTTCAGGTCCCTCTCCTACAGGAATCTTTCCCAAAACTGCATTTGATTCAAGACTGATCACAGTAATAAAGTCATCTTCAGTATTTAATGGATCACCCCAATTACTGATATAACCTTTGCCGTCGTTGGCAACGAAAAACCTTGGGTTTACAATATCATTACCCGTAATTTCGGCTTCCTTTTCCATAGTATTTATATTCGCCACAACAACTTTATTCGAATTATTTACTACGATATAAGCCTTATCACCATCGATATACATGGAATTCACAATATTGCCCAGATCTTCTTCATTAACTGTTTTATAAATATTTTGACTAACGGGACCTCCATCTTCTACAAAAGTAATGGTGCCGCTTCCATTTTGAAAGGGCCCTTCATTTATCACAAAATAGCCATTTTCATAATCTCCTTTTGGTTCTTGAGGAGCTCCTTCATCATCCGAACAGGAACTAATAAAAATTCCTAAAAATGCGAAGTAAAATAATAAGTTTGATTTTTTCATTTTGAAGTTATAGTTTAAAATTAATTTGAATTACATAGTTTCTATTTGGCATAGGTCTGTAGGCGACAGATTGGTATTTCACATCAAATAAATTATTGACCTTAAAGCTAAGCCCAATACGATTTTTAAAAACACCTCTGTAAAATGAAATATCCGACAGTAAATAATCATCCAGACTTTGCGAATTACTGGTGGTGGTATATACCTCCCCTATATATTGAAGGTTGTAGTTGAACTGCCATTTTTGCCAGGAATATTCCAATATGGCTCCTGCTCTGTGTTTGGGAACATAAATAAGCTGTTTATCAATTGCTTCATTTGTGGCTATGGTATAATCATAGCTGGTATTAAGTTTAAATAAATGATTACCAATACTATGGCTGAATTCAGCTAAAAATTCAAGACCATAATTTGAAGCCTTACTTACATTTTCTGGTTGCCAGAAATCCTGTGTTACCGGGCGCCATTGAATAAGATCCTTACTATTGATAAAATACCCCCCTCCACTAATTTTCAATGATTTATAATGAAACTCTAAGCCCAATTCTCCAGAATTACTATATTCTGGTTTTAGATCAGGATTCCCTCCAGGCTCCCAATAGAGATCATTGAATGTGGGTAATCTATAATTCGCAGAAAATGCGGCCCTAAGTGATAAAACTTCTGTCACCATATAGCGAGCATCCAAAGAATAAATAAATGGGATATCATAGCCTGAAGAAGCCCCTGCTCTAAAACTTACATTGTACATCAACCTGTCCAAAGGCTCATGATGCATCAGGATGTAGCCTGTAAAATCATTTTGAGATACAGCACTGATATTGGTTCCTTTACCCTTGGCATTTTCAAATTCCAAACCTGCCCTAAAAAACAAAGTATTGTTTACAAAATAGCTAAGATCGTATTTAGCGATAAGCCTGTCGCTTTCTCCAAAAGATTCATTATCAGCATTGTTCTTATCAAATAAATAGTTGAAGTCTTCATGAAGGAAAGCCATTTTCAAAGATGAAGTGAAGCGGTCACCTAAATAAGTCCAGTCTAGAAGCAAGCGACTGTCATTATTTTTTAATTGATCATCGCTTTCAGCGCTAAGGGTTCTCGAAAGTTCACGATCGTTATCAAAAATCGAAGCATTTAATTTCAAAGTATGCGCCTCATTAATTTTATAGCCCAAAGTTGCATTAAGATTATAATTGACATAGGCCGCATTATCGTTCTTAAGATCAGTTCCCAGGTAGGGGTAATCATTTGCTGAACTAAGGGCCCCGCCCGAAATCTTTCCATAAAACTTCTCTGAAGCCCATGTAGCTGTTAGTTGAGAAAAATAAGTATCATAGCTTCCTGCCCCCAGTAAAAGTTGCGCTTCCTGATGTTTTTCAAAAGTAACTTTATCCTTAAGATTGATAGCCCCGCCTATGGAACCGTTGCCCAAAAGAACGCTTCCACCTCCTTTCCGGATCTCAATTTCATCGAAACTATTGGCCTGGATCGTGTTAAAATCAGTTTGTCCGTTTAAGGCTGAGTTAATACCTATACCATTCCAGTAAACGCCTGTTTGTGAGGCACTGGTTCCTCTAAGTGAAATGGAAGATACCATTCCATTACCATTTTGTTTGAAATAAAAATTGGCTTGTTTCTGTAGGAGGTTCCCCAAGCTTTCATAATTATTTTTTAGAATGGAATCAGTAATGACCCGAACCTCATAGCCACTATTTACCAATGGCGAAAAATTTCCGCGTAAGATGATCTCGTCAAGTTTATTGATGCTATCGCTCTGAGAATATAAGGTCCCACAAGCTAAAATGAACAATAGAAGTAATCGTTTCATGCCAATCGCTTTTCTTCCGAAAACATTGCTGTTTAAAATCTGGCAGGTTTCCTGGCTTGCGTCTTGTTGTTGGCCTTCCCTTCACCTAAGAAAGTGACCTAATTTGTAACAACAATCGCTGTGAATACAGCTAAGCTTACAGTTGCGGAGACAGCTCTCGTTTTTCACGAGATTCCCTTTTTTTATCCCGCCATGGCGGGACCAAATCTGGCGCAAATGTAAAGGGTTTAACCCTATCAAAAAAATATATTCGACGCTATTGTTAGAAATTATTGTAAACTTGCCTCTTTATTTTAGAACTTAAAATTAGCCTGACAGCATCCTATGAAAAATAGCAGCATATCTTTAAATTATCTGACTCTAATAGGGCTGTTTTTCTTCATTCTTTCCTGTGACCAACCGAATAAAAAAGTAAAACAAAGTGAAAATATTAAAGAATCTAAAACTTTAATTAAATATGCTAAAGGTTTTGATATTCAGCAATATAAGGGTTATAAAAAATTAATAATAAAATCACCTTACCCTGATGCTGACCAATACCAGGAATTTATTCTGGTAGCAGATCGAAAAACTGATTTTGATGGAAACAGCAAGATCTATGTCCCTGTTCAAAAAATGGTTGCCACCTCCACCACTCATATTCCAATGATTGAGGCTCTTGGTGAAGCCAACAGCCTGATTGGTTTTCCTACTACCAGTTATATTTCATCAAAAAAAACCGTCGATCGCGTCAAACAAGGGAAAGTGCAAGACCTGGGAAATGAACAGGATTTTAACACAGAAGTTCTGATCAATTTACAACCCGACGTGATGGTCGCATTCTCTATGGGTAAATCAAATAAACTGTATCAAAATATCGAGAATAACGGGATCCCCGTTATTTATAATGGCGACTGGCTTGAGGACAGCCCCTTGGGCAGGGCCGAATGGATTAAATTCTTTGGGGCCCTATTCAATAAAGACAAAGAAGCTGACAGTATCTTCCGGGCGATAGAATTAGAATACCTGGAGGCAAAAAAAATAGCAATTCAGGCACAAGAAACACCAACGGTTATGTCTGGCGTTTTATATAAAGACAAATGGAACCTGCCCGCAGGAGAAAGTTTTACTGCCCAACTCTTCCAAGATGCCAATGCAAACTACTTATGGAAAACTTCAAAAGGTCAGGGAAGTTTGGTGCTGAGTTTCGAAACTGTGTTTGACAAGGCAGAAAAGGCAGCCTATTGGATTGGTTCTGGCTATTATACAACTTTAGAGGAAGTAGCTGCAGCCAATGTGCATTATCAGGAGTTTGAGACTTTTAAGACAAAGGAGGTCTATTCATTTTCTAAAAGAAGGAGTGAGAATGGAGGTGTTGAATACTTTGAATTTGCCCCAATGCAACCTCATATTGTTCTAAAAGACCTGATCAAGGTACTTCATCCGGAACTTTTACCAGGATATGAACCCTACTTTCTTCAAAAACTAGATTAATTATTTTTGATTGCATTAAAAATTCTAACTTTATACAAAATCCAATAACCTGGCTTGAATCCCAAAAATTCATACAAAATCAATTCTTTTCTTTTTATCCTGTTGCTGCTGGTACTTTTTATAGTAAATATTAGTTTGGGATCAGTAGACATACCGCTGAGATCAGTTTTTAACAGCCTTTTAGGAAATGGAGGCACTAAGGATACCTGGAATTATATCATCATAAATTACAGATTACCTAAGGCCATTACGGCTATTTTGGTTGGCTCAGGCTTAGCTATTAGCGGTCTGCTGATGCAAACCTTATTTCGAAACCCTTTGGCAGGACCCTATGTGCTTGGAATAAGTTCGGGGGCAAGTTTGGGTGTAGCCTTGCTTATTTTGGGATCCTCCATCATTGGCGGAAGTTTTAACCTATTGGCCCAGTCTCAGTTGCTTATAACCATTGCAGCAAGCGCAGGCTCATTTTTGGTTCTATTTGCTGTAATGATCGTATCAAAACAGGTAAAAAACACCATGAGCATTCTTATCATTGGGCTAATGTTTAGTAGTCTGACATCGGCTGTAATTAGTGTTCTAGCCTATTTTAGCAGTGCTGAAAATCTACAGCAATATATGTTTTGGGGCTTTGGGAGCCTTGGAAATTTAACCTGGACTGAAGTATTGATATTTAGCTGCATCTATCTGCTGGCAGGTCTGTTGATACTTCCAGTTATCAAACCTTTAAATAGCCTCCTCCTCGGCGAAAATTACGCAAAAAGCATAGGAATCAATATTAAAAGAACTAAAAATCTGGTACTCATTGCCACTAGCTTACTGACAGGTGTTATCACTGCTTTTGCAGGACCGATCGCCTTTATTGGCCTGGCAGCGCCACATATGACCAAATTGATCCTCAATACTTCTGAGCACAAACTGATCCTGCCTGCTGCGGCACTCTTGGGTGCTAACATTATGTTGATCAGCGATACAGTAGCGCAATTGCCCAACAGCGAATACACCTTACCAATAAATGCGATCACTACAATGTTTGGAGCTCCTATAGTGATCTGGTTATTATTAAGAAAAAAGAAAATGGTACTTTAAACAACTATGTCAGGAAAAGAAATCCATAATGTATTAACTACCAGAAACCTGAGTATTGGCTACAGCTCAAAAAAAGGAGACAAAGAGATTGCAAAAAATATAGATGTTGAATTGCATAAAGGAGAATTGGTATGTTTGGTCGGGAGGAACGGCATAGGGAAATCCACCTTATTGCGTACCCTTAGCAAAATGCAACCGAGACTAGGAGGTGAAATCCTGCTTGAAAAGAAAAATATCGATCAATTTTCAAGTATTGACCTTGCCAAAATAATCAGTCTCGTGCTCACCGAAAGAATTCCTTCCAGTAATTTAACCGTATATGAGCTTATTGCCTTGGGCAGACAACCCTATACAAACTGGATTGGGAAATTACTTCAGGAAGATCTTGATCATATCAAAGAGGCCATAAATGAGTCTCATTTGACTGAATTAATGCATGACAGATGCGACAAACTCAGTGATGGGCAATTGCAAAGAGCTATGATTTGCAGAGCTTTAGCTCAAAATACAGGCCTGATCATTCTCGACGAACCGACGGCACATCTCGATGTTCAACACAAAATAGAAACATTCAGATTACTTAAGAAAATAGCGCATGAATTGAACCGAGCTATACTTATTTCAACACATGAGATCCAACTTGCCACACAAATAGCCGACACCTTATGGCTGATGACGGAGGAAAATATCATCACTGGAAAGCCCTCTGAACTAATTGAATCTGACCAAATAAACCTGCTTTTTGACAGTAACGCTATTTACTTCGATAAAGAAAGTAACCAATTTATCATGCAATAGGGAAAATATATTTCTATTTTTGCTGAACAAATATATTAGATGCATAAATTAATATTAGGCTTATTGGCTGCGACCATGCTATCTTGTGGTTCAGTCAATCCAGACGGAACCGTAAAGGAATCAGTCAAAGAAAAATATGCCGATGAGATCCAGGCAGATGATTTAAGAGAACACCTCTTCTTACTTTCATCGGATATTCTTGAAGGTAGAAAAACCGGTGAAAAACAGCAAAAATTGGCTGTAAACTATTTCACGGCTTATTATGAACATCTAGAATTACTCGCTCCTGAATCATACCCTGATTATACACAAAACATTCCTCAGGAATATTTTGAAGGAAAATCTAACGGCCCGTCCCAAAACATACTTGCTTATATCAAGGGAAGTGAATTTCCCAATGAAGTTATCGTAATTTCTGCCCATTATGACCACTTAGGCATGAAAGGTGACGAGGTTTACAATGGTGCTGACGACAATGCCTCAGGCAGTTCAGCTGTAATGGAATTGGCCCAGTCATTTCAGTTGGCAAAAAAGCAAGGCAATGGCCCAAAACGGTCTATACTCTTTCTGCACTTTACTGGTGAAGAATTAGGTCTTTATGGTTCAAAATTTTATATTCAAAATCCTGCTTTTGCACTTGACAGTACTGTAGTTGATCTGAATATAGATATGGTAGGAAGAGTTGATGAAAAACACGCTGATAAAAAAGAATATATTTACCTTATTGGTTCTGACCGCTTAAGCGGAGACCTGCATAAAATATCGGAGGAAACGAATAAAAGCTATACTAATTTGAAATTGGATTACACCTATAATAACGAGGAGGATCCGAACAACTACTACAAAAGGTCAGACCACTATAATTTTGCCAAAAACAATATCCCAGTTGTTTTCTATTTTAATGGAACTCATTCGGATTATCACAGGATTACTGACACAGCGGATAAAATTGACTTTGAATTGTTGGCACTGAGAACCCGATTTGTATTTTATACGGCATGGGAAATCGCCAACAGAAAAGATAGATTGGTTCTCGATGCGAAATAAAACAGAAGAAGTCATATGAATTTTGCAATTATAGATGTAGAAACCACCGGAGGTAAATTCAATGAAGAAGGTATTACCGAAATTGCAATTCATAAATTTGACGGGATCGATATTGTAGATTCTTTCATTAGCTTGATCAATCCCGAAAGAGATATTCAGCCCTTTGTTGTGAATCTTACAGGTATAAACACGAAAATGTTGAAGAACGCACCTAAGTTTTATGAGGTGGCAAAAAGAATTATAGAGATCATGGATGGATGTGTTATGGTAGCACATAACAGCAACTTTGACTATAGGATCGTGCGCAATGAGTTTTCCCGTTTAGGGTATGTTTTTGAAATTCCTACGCTTTGCACGGTTGAGCTAAGTAAGCTATTACTTCCTGATCTTGAATCGTACAGCCTTGGTAAATTATGTAGAACTATAGGAATTCCTGTAAGCGACAGACACAGAGCAAACGGAGATGCCTTGGCAACTATAAAACTCTTTGAAATCCTGCTTCAAAAAGATAAAGACAAATTGATCGTTAAAAAAACGATCAAGGAGGGTAATCAACGAGACTTGTCAGGTAAACTTTTGAAGATCTTAGATACATTACCAGTGCAGTCTGGCTTGTTTTATTTCCATCGGTTCAATGGAGACATTATCTATATTGGTAAAGGCAAAAACATACAAAAAGTTGTGAATCAGGTTTTTTTAAGGAGCTCGAATCGGACCAGGACTTTATTGAAGGAAATGAATTCGGTTACTTTTGAACTTACCGGAAGTGAATTGGTAGCAAGGATCAAATATGAGGAAGTCATTTCAATTCATAAACCAAAGCACAATAGAAATAATAAGTTGAGGATTGAATCGGTCTCTTTTAATCATGAAAATATGATTCTTGTTGATAAAGGACGAGTCACGGGAGAAAAGTCTGTGATTCTGATTGAAAACAATCAATACCAGGGGTATGCTTACGCAGAACTAAGGCATCAGATCAATAATTTAGACATTCTCAAAAACTTGATCAACAGTGCTGAAAATCATCCTATACAGAATATGATCATTAAAAAATACCTCTCCGGAAACAAGGTTGAAAAAATTATACGATTCTAGAGCTCAAAATATTTATATGTTTAGATATCAAAATCTGACATTAAATGGATGTTAATTTATAAGTAACGGTTTCAAGGAAATTTCGAGGAAATCATTAAAACTAATAATACTTTAATATCTTTAGAAAAAACTTCTTCTGTTGAAAGATAAGCAACATACAAATTCATGGAAAGAAAAATGGCATGAAATAATTTACGAGGCAGATTCCCGTGAAGGAAGGATCTTCGATCTGGTTCTAATTGTCGCCATTTTGCTGAGTATTGTGCTGGTTATGCTTGAAAGTGTCAAGGAACTTGATGCCAAATACCATAAATTATTTAATATAGCAGAATGGGTGATCACGGTTCTATTTACAATTGAATATGTACTCAGAATCATTACCGTCAAAAAACCAAAGCAATATATCTTCAGCTTTTATGGTATTATAGATTTGCTTTCCACTATTCCAAAATACCTTTCGCTGGTTATAGGTGGGGGAGCCCATGCTTTAGTGGCGCTCAGGGCCTTACGCTTGTTACGAATATTCCGGATACTAAAACTAGTGCGGTTCGTGGGAGCAACCGATACCCTGGGGAAAGCATTAAAAGCAAGTAGGTATAAAATTCTTGTCTTTATTTCGGCGGTTATGATTATTTGTGTAATCATTGGTACCCTGATGTACTTGATTGAAGGAGATCCAAGTGGCTTTACAAGTATCCCAAGAAGTATCTATTGGTCAATTGTCACCTTAACAACTGTAGGCTATGGTGATATTGCCCCCCAAACGGCTTTAGGACAGCTCCTGGCAAGCTTGGTTATGATATTGGGATATGGTATTATCGCTATTCCTACTGGTATTGTAGGGGTCGAAATGGCAAAAGATAAAGGGTCTAAAATTGACCTTAATACCAATTCCTGTCAAAATTGTTTGGCTGGTAATCACAAGGATGATGCAACTTATTGTTATAAATGCGGAGAAAAATTATAAGGATTTATCGCTTGTAAACTTTCTTTATGCGATGGCTCTGGTCAGCATGTATAATTTGCATAATTAGGACATCACCTCGCTTTGAGGAAGGCTCAATTATTTCAAAAGAAGTATTTCGTGGATGTTTTTCTATAATCATCTTTCCAAGAATATCATACATACGAACTGTTTCTGCACTTTTTAAGGTCTCAATCTTAAAAACATCTCCTTCATTGTATACAAGGAATTGATCCTTAATTAACGTTGTTTCTGCTGACTGCGTTTCTTCTCGTTTAAACGTTAAACTAAATCTATCTTGAAAGGATCCTTGTTTATCATGTTCAAATATGTAATTTGAATTTCTAAGATCATGACTAATGTTTCGTAAATGATCATGCAAAACGATCTCTGCATCCCTCAATTTACCCTCAACTGCGGATACAGCAATAGTATACATTCTATTGGCTACTTTCGTGTCAAAACCAAGCGGTATTTCTGATCTTGATTCTAGCATGCCCAAGCCTTGTATGGCTAATTTTTTATCATACAATACTGAATAAAAACTAATTTTATTTGAGCCTTGATTTTTTATGGCATCATATCCTCGATCAAATTCAGAGGTGGCTCCTTCGATAAAGCCAATCAATAATTGATTAAAACCACCTTGATCGGTAGACAGATTCAGCCATATGCGGTCTTTTTCCCCTTCCTTACTTTTTTTCTTAACAAGGCTACTTTTAAAAAACTGGTCGTTTCCATCTATGATGCGCATCGAATTCTTAAAAACAACTTCATCTTCTGAGAGAGCCCTAAC
>CAZPHF010000009.1:20491-52204 GCA_964586115.1 uncultured Flavobacteriaceae bacterium
CCAATAAGTGCCTTCAGGATCGTGATCAGGAGATGAAGCCGTGGTTTTAGATTGATCAAAATAATAGGTTCTTCCCGAGCGTACACCTGAAAAAACAGTTGCTACAGAGGCCTCTGAAACCGGAGCGCTCCAATAGGTAAAGTCGTAGGGATCATTCAATGGTGTTGATTTCTCGACTTTACTGATTACGCCAGTAATGATAGCATCGTCATCATACATCACCAAAGATTCCTGATCTCCTAGCTGCAAGCTTCCATTTTCTGTAATGGATAAATCTCTATAGACGACAACAGATTTCTTTCCATTGTTATCAAAATTAAGTTCATCATTTACTATAAGGTCACAGGCTTCAATATTTTTATAGATTTCCGATGAATACAAACCATCGATGATGACAGCTCTGGTTCTGTCTGGCAAAGCATTGGAGGTCCAATTGGCTCCGTCCCAAACAATAGGTCCTTCTTGATATGTTCCAATATGAATGTTCTGTTTAATTGACGCATTATCCACTTCAGCAAGACTTAAGGCAGTCCAGTCTTTCGGGTTAAACTCCTTATGCGCAGATTCGCTAGCACAGACTCCCTTGCTAAAAGATTTTGCCTCACCCCATAAAACTCCTTGCTGACCTATGACATCTATTCTGTTCTCAAAACATTTTTTATCCTTCTTAGTTGAAATTAAAACTATCTCATTACCGGTTAAATTGAAATTGTCGTAAACCTTTACTTCATTGGGTTGCAATTTGATTTCAATATGATTCCCTCTTTTAGGGGCTTTGTTTATATTGTCACCAGATTTATAATATGCTAAATAATATGTTTTTCCTTTGACCTCCTTATTTGACAAATTCTTTATTTCGATCTCGTCAACATTACCATTTTCATAATATTGAGTGATCATCAGATCGGTTGGATCGGCTTCGTTAGAATCACTGCCGCTAATATTAAAAGTAACTATTTTTTCTTTTCGCCCTTTTCTAACCCTTATTGAAACAATGGCATTTTTAAACCCTGCTGCAGTTGGTTTGAATGTTACGTCAAAAGTTCCTGATTCATTTTTACCCAATCTTGTTAGACTATGGCCAACTAAAAATTCCGGAGAATCTGCGCTGATGCTTACAATTATTATTTCGCCTCTTTTCTCAATATTTCTAAGTGAAAAAACGTGGTTATCAATATTACCTGCAGAAACATTAACATATTTTGTAAAATCGTCAATTGCTGGAATGTTCGACCCATCCTGGGCGATATCAATTCCATTGCCCTGAATTTGAATTTTTTGGCAATGCACAAAATGTGTGGCACCTAAAAATAAGAAAAATAACAAGTAATTTTTAAACATAGCCTGAAGTAATTAATTCCTTTCATCGCCCATATGAAACGAAAAATAGCCTAGTATATTGTAGGTAAAAACAACTTCAAGTCTTATAAAACCTGGGGAGAATACCAATATTTTATCTATTTTTGATCTTGTATGAAAATAAAGCATCTGATATCCGTCGTTGGCCCTACCGCCATTGGCAAAACAGCTCTTAGCATTGAACTCGCAAAAGCCTTCAAGACAGAGGTTCTTTCCTGCGATTCCCGTCAATTCTATAAGGAGATGAATATTGGAACCGCAGTTCCGTCAGCTGACGAATTGCTAGCTGTTCAACATCATTTCATACAAAATAGATCAATTTTTGAGGAATATAATGTGGGTGCATTTGAAAAAGATGCCCTAGAGCTATTGGAGAAGCATTATAAAAATCAGTCTTGTATGGTCATGGTGGGTGGCAGCGGTCTTTATGTTGATGCTGTGATAAAAGGTCTTGATGATTTCCCAAAAGTTGACGCTCAAATCAGGAAAGATTTAAAAAACAAATTAGAGAATGACGGGATTAAAATACTTCAGGAACAATTAAAAGAGTTGGATCCACTTTCATTCGAAAGAATAGACAATGACAATAAACAAAGGCTTATTAGAGCATTAGAAATATCTATTGGCACAGGAAAGCCCTATTCCCATTATTTAGGTTTACACACAAAGAAACGGAGATTTGATACGATTAAAGTTGGTGTTACCGCTGATCGAAAGGTGGTTTACGATCGAATTAACCAACGAGTGGACCTTATGATGGATCAAGGTCTACTTGAAGAGGCCCAAGGCCTCTATCCGCATAAGGAACTCAATGCCCTTCAAACAGTAGGTTACCGCGAGTTATTTGCCTATTTTGACGGAGTATTAACCCTTGGACAGGCTATTGAGGAGATCAAAAAAAATACACGAAGGTTTGCGAAAAGACAAGGAACCTGGTTCAGGCGTGATCCCGACATCAAATGGTTTGATTTTAAAACAAATTTTGAGGAGATCTTTGATTATGTTGAAAGTCAAGTTTTAAAATAGTCAGTCAAAAACCTTAAAGAATAAACATCTTTTTTAAGTTCATACTACATTTTTACGCTCTTGTTTTTTTTTCTTAAATTGTAACATTAAAGCAACCCAAATACAAATATGACAAAATTCAACTCTCCTCTTGAAGCCTTTCTTTACTGGGAGCAACATAGCCCGGATAAGATTTTTTTACGACAATTTCACAATGGAAAGATCGATACTTTTACTTTTAAACAAAGTGGTGAGCAAATTCGCAGAATGGCACAGGCCATAAAAGAAAAAAACTTAACACCCCAAAGTAAGATAGCACTGATATCTAAGAATTGCGACTATTGGGTAATGGCTGACCTGGCTATCATGATGAGTGGGCATGTTTCGGTTCCGATCTACCCCACATTGATTGCAGATTCTATTAAACCAATAATTGAGCATAGCGAATCTAAATTAGTTATAATTGGAAAATTAGATAATTATGATTCTCAAAAAAACGCCTTTAAAAATATTCCAAAGATCAGCGTAGAAAAATACGGCATCATTGAAGAGGACACGTGGGAAGCACTCACGGGAACTAATGAAGCACTTCAGGAAATTAGCCTGCCGGATCCGAAGAAATTGATCACCATCATCTATACGTCGGGAACCACAGGGAATCCAAAAGGAGTTATGCATAGTCATGAGAATTTTTCAAACGCCGCCTTTAACATCGGTATGACACTTTCACTACCTCAACATCCAAGATACTTTTCCTACCTCCCACTCTCTCATATCGCAGAGAGGATAGGACTGGAAATGGGCGCAATAAGTATGGGAGGTATGCTTACTTTTTCCGAATCATTAGAGTCATTTGCTTCAAATTTGGAAGATACACAGCCAGACTTATTTTTTGCTGTTCCAAGAATTTATGCCAAATTTCAGGAAAAGATCCTTGAGGGCCTTCCGCAAAAAAAAATGAATATTGTCCTAAACATTCCTTTTCTCAACAAATTCTTTAAGAGCAAGTTAAAATCAAAATTGGGACTATCAAAAGCCAGGTATGTCGCTTCGGGTGCTGCACCTCTCTCCATAAGCATCATGAATTGGTATAAAAAACTGGGTATTGAGATAATACAGGCCTATGGCATGACGGAAGATTGCATTATTTCTCATTGTAACCTTCCCGGAGCTAATAAAGTCGGTACTGTAGGTAAATTTACCCATGGGGCCACAGCTAAATTATCTGATATTGGTGAAATTTGCGTAAAAAACGATTGCTTACTATTGGGATATTATAAAAACCCTAAAGAGACAGTTAGTGTCTTTGATGAGGAGGGTTATTTAAAAACAGGTGATATTGGAGAATATGACCATGATGGCTTTCTTACCATCACCGGAAGAGCCAAAGATCAGTTTAAAACTGACAAGGGTAAATACATTTCTCCGGCTCCCATGGAATTGGCAATTAGCAAAAATATTGACATAGAACAGGTATGTATTGTTGGGATGGGAATTCCTCAACCTATCATGCTAATCATACCTTCTGTTATTGGTAAAAATAAATCAAAATCAGAACTTAATGAGAGTTTACTTCAATCAATACTTGAAATAAATCCTGCCTTGGAAAAGCATGAAAAAATTGAAAAAGCAATAGTCATGAAAGAGGATTGGACCGTAGAAAACGGCTTGATGACGCCAACAATGAAGATCAAAAGAAGTCATGTTGAAAAGATACATATGCCCATGTACAGGTCGTGGTTTGGCGCGGAAGAGCGAATTCTATATGAATAAGTTTTTAATAGGATTCATAGAGTTTTTTAAAAAAAGCTGACATTTCTTTTTTTCTATCCAAACTACCTCCGGAGAAGTGATTGTTCATATAGCTAAAAATAAGTACCTGCTCTTTTTTGGTAATCAAATATCCAGAAAGAGAATAGTTATTTGAAAGGGCTCCTGATTTAGCTTGAATATAGGCCTGGTTATGGTAATTATTTTTAAGCGTTCCATTCACGCCTCCTTTAGGAAAATAAGAAAACAGTTGATCATGCGGCATCTCATCAAACATCTTTTTTAGTAAGTAAGTGATACTTTTAGGACTAAATAAATTATATCTGGATAAACCCGAACCATCAACCCATCTTGGCTTTTGAGGAATATCTAACAAATAATTCTCAAGTGAATAGTGTATTGCCTCCTCTACACTATACATTCCTTTGGCAACACTTCCAACCCTCAGCATCAGCTGTTCTGCCATGAAATTATCAGAATTCACCATCATCCTTGTATACAAAGTATCATAAGGTATCGCCCTAAATGACTTAAAATTATAATCCTTCTGATTATCCACTAAAACCACTTTTCTATGTAATTCTTTACTTAAAAGATCCGCAACCAACTGATTAGATGTTTTAAAAGGTATCTTTCTATCGGAAAATTCAGTTGATTTATCGATATAGAATTCGTTTGCATCCTTATCGCGAATAGCTTTCAGCGTCTCTGTGGTATGTATTTTATCTTTAAATAAATCGGGGGCCACGCTTATACTATCTCCGATATTACTTATTGAAATTACGTTACCATATATGGGGAATAAATGCTTTTCAGGCATATAATAGTAGGGGTAATCATCCCATGACCATCCAATTCCATAAACCGCCTCTTCTATATCTTCATCCTTGATGTATATATTCTCTTCACTGGTCCTTAAGAAATCCATAGCCTTTTCACTGAGAGAATCGTTTAAGAAAAAAGGATTTGCAGTCCCCTTAAGAATTAAGGAATCTCCAATTTTTACAAAGTCAAAAGTGGCAATGGAATCCTGCAGGGTCTTCCAAGCCGTATATAAGGTAAAAAGTTTTACATTTGAGGCGGGCGTAAAATACCTTTCTCCATTAAAATCTATAATAGCCTCGCCAGTCTCAGCATTCAAAACTGAAATCCCTTTAAAATAGGTTTCTAAAGCAGCAGAGGCTTCTAATTCCTTTTCCATTTCCTTAGAGACTGAACAGCCTGTTAAAAACAAATACAAAAGCAAGATTAAAACCTCGTTATTCTTCAAAATAATCATCCTTGAATCCAATTAAAAACAAATTTTTCTGTGCACGTGTTACCGCTGTATATAGCCATCTAAGATACGAAATATCTTCTCCTTCAGGCAAGTAGGGTTGCTCCACAAACACATTATCCCATTGTCCCCCTTGAGTCTTATGGCAGGTTAATGCGTAGGAAAATTTGACTTGAAGCGCATTGAAATACTTATTATTCTTAACAGCTAATAGCCTTTTATACTTTGACCTTTCCTCGGCATAATCCTCTGATACAGCATGGTACAGCCGATTGCTTTCATCGTAAGAAAGTGAAGGGGCTTCACTGTGCAATGTATCCAGCAAGAGCACTGTTTCAAAAGGAGCTTGCTCCTCATAATCCACCAACCGAAGTTTTACTTCTGCAAAATGAAAACCATACAATTCTTTAAAATTAAAGATCTCAAGCACTTCGCAAATATCACCATTAGCAATAAACCCAACTTTTGGGGCGTCTTTGAGCCAAAAATAATTATTCTTCACTATCATGATCATATCTCCCGATGTGATTTCACTATCATAGCCCAAAATACCATTCCGTATTTGCTGGTTATAGAGATTTGCCCTTTTATTAGACCTCACAATAAAAACCGTATTTTCAATGCCTTCGTTATAGGCACTAAAGATGGCATCCTGAATATCATAGCCATCAGTCAAGCGTTGCACATCCTTAAAATTAAGATCGAATTTAAATTGATTCAATACATTTCTGGATGACAAATCTCTTATTTGAGTAGCATTGTAAAGAATTCCAGAAGCCTCATGCTGCCGCATCACTTCATCCAATTCAAGGCTTATCACCTTCATATTGAACTCTATTTCGAGATGGTGCTGATCAAGCGCCGGACTAAGATCCAGCTTCACCGGTGGGAGCTGAGCGGTGTCACCAACGAGAATCAACTTACAATTCTTTCCTGAATAAACGTAATGCATGAGATCAAACAATAAGGATCGATTGTTAAATATTCTCGCATCTGCAGTCCCATCAGGGATCATGGAGGCCTCATCAACTATAAAGATCGTATTATGATGCTTGTTTTGCTGTAAAACAAAACTCATACCTGTATTCGGATCGTTTTTAGGGTAATATATTTTTTTATGGATGGTTAGCGATTGTTTCTTAGCATAACTTCCCATCACCTTAGCTGCTCTTCCGGTCGGAGCGAGTAAAACAGCCTTGAGACCTAAAGGACTCAAATGATTGACTACCGCACTAACTATGGTCGTTTTTCCAGTACCAGCATATCCCTTTATTAAAAAAAGGCTATTAGAGGATCCGTTGATCACGAAATCAGCCAATTTTCTTAAAAGTTCATCTTGTCGTTGTGTCGGCTGAAAATGGAAACCCTTTAGAAATTGACGATAAAGACTTACGTGTTGTTCCATTATAACCGTTACTGTTGAATATGATCAAGTTTACAAACTTAACCAGAAATAGTCATAGTTATCCTCATGTTTACTTGTTATTTTAAACGTTCTATCTTATACCTATAGTGTTTTGCCTCGATAATTGAGGTCTGACTATTTCACAGTTTAATTGCTTCAAAAAAATAGTAGATAAACTCAAAATATTACTTTCCTGATTGAAAAATTTTTGTAGATTTGTCAATAACGTAATTTAAAATAAATTAAAAAATGATTTCTATTTTAATAATTATAGTGTCTATTCTTGCCGTAGCCGGATTAGCATACTTAATTGTAAATAAGTTGCCGGTCAAGATGAAGCCTGTCTTATCGATTGTTTTATGGGTGGTTATCGTATATTTTGGTTATCAGATATATTCAAGTATCATGACCCCAATCAATTTCAATAAAGTTAAAAAGCAACGATATGCCTTAGTCATTGAAAATCTAAAGACGATTCGTGATGCACAATTAGCTTATGCTTCTGTCAATCGAAAGTTTTCAGCGAACTATAGTGACTTGGTTAATTTTATTGAAACAGACTCATTTGCGATCACAGAAGTTAAAAACATTGTAGTAACAGAGCAAAGAGGTAGAATTACCCTTGATGTTGAAAAAAGGGTCGTTGATACAGTAGGTTTTAAAATGGTTAAGAACTCTTTTGAGGGTAGAGATTATAAAGGTATGATGAATATTCCTGGTACAGATGCTAAGTTTGAGTTAAAAACAGGCTCTGTGGAAAAAGTGCAGGGAGTGATGGCATCTGTCTTCGAAGCTAAAGTTGATAAGGCTGTGGTTCTAGAAGGTATGAACAAAGACCTTATCCGTCAGGAAAAAGAAGCGTTAGGTGGTGTAAATGTTCCTGGTGAATATATCGCTGTAGGATCTTTGGAAGACGTCAACACTAATGGTAACTGGCCTCCTTTCTATGATGGATCTAAAGAAGAATCCGAAAACTAAGATCGCTGTAGATTTTAATAATCTTAATGAAAAACATCTATCCATCCAACTCAGTTTGGATGGATTTTCATTTTGTATAATCAACAAAATCGAGAAACAAGTTGAAAGGATTGAACATTTTTCCTTTAAAGCTGACCTACCCAGTCCTGAAAAATTACTTAAAAACGTAGAGGACCTATTTAGACGGGAAAAAGCCCTTCAAAAAAGATATGGATCGGTCAATATCAGTCATTTAAATCAACTTTCAACTCTTGTTCCTAAATCATTGTTTGAAGAAGATCGCATAAGAGATTACCTGAAATTTTCTTCAAAAACCTATAGCAATGACTACCTGGTGCATGACGAACTGGAAAATCATGACATGGTCAATGTATACATCCCCTTTGTAAACGTCAACAATTTCTTTCTGGAACGTTTTGGAAGCTTTGAATACAAACATTTCTCGACGGTTCTTGTCAATACGCTTTTAAACACTTTTAAGTTTAGTGAACATCCTCATATGTTCGCTCATATTAGTGAAAAGCAATTTGAAATTATGGTAATTGCTGATAAAAAACTATTGTTTTATAACAGCTTTGCTTACCAAACCAAAGAGGACTTTATTTATTATATCCTTTTTACAGCTGAACAATTGGAACTGAATCCTGAAAATTTCGAACTGATCATGGCCGGAATTATTGACGCGGAAAGTGATTTTTACAAAATTGCCTATACCTATATTAGAAAAGTAAGCCTGCTTGAAAACAGATCTCAGTTTAAATTTGCTTCAAATATCAAAGAAGAGATCAAGAGAAGGTATTTCACGCTCCTAAATCAGTACACATGAGGATTGTTGCGGGAAAGTTCAGAAGCAGGCGTATTACAGCTCCAAACAATTTACCGGTAAGACCTACCACTGACATGGCAAAGGAGGCCCTCTTTAATATTTTAAACAATTCTTATTACTTTGATGACTTAACAGTTTTAGATCTATTTGCAGGAATTGGAAGTATCAGTTTTGAATTTGCTTCAAGAGGTTGCACTGATATTACGGCAGTAGATGAGCATTTTGGATGCATCAAGTTTCTCGAAAAGACGAGTGACGAACTTGAAATTGATCTCAAAACAATGAAAAGCGATGTGTTTTCATTTCTTGAACGGAGTTCTCAATCCTATGACCTCATTTTTGCCGATCCACCATATGATATGGAAATGGAGAAATTTATGCAGCTGCTAGATCTTGTTTTTGAAAAGAATTTACTCAAGACAGACGGAACCCTAATCGTTGAACATGGAAACAAAACCAAGCTTTCCGAGCATCCCAAATTTGAAAGGGCGAGAAAATATGGCAGCAATGTATTTAGCTTCTTTAAAGCCTGAAGAACCTCAAAGGTCATTCGTTTCATACGACTCCTTACAGGCTATTCAAGCCAATCTTTGAAGTCTTTGACCCTTTCTCTGCTCACAATGATTTCCTGGTCTGAAAAGTGTCTTAATTTAACCTGTAACCTACTATTAGTATAGGAGACGATATCAGATATCCCTTCCATATTGATGATGAATTTCCGATTGACTCTGCAAAACTTTACAGGATCGAGTTTTTCTTCCAATTGCTCCAGGCTGAAATCCAAAAGATAATTTTTTCTGTCATTCGTGTAACAATATGTCGCTTTTTGCTCACTGTAGAAACATTCGATATCTTCTATATCGACCACTCGTAAATGTTGGCCTACCTTAATCGTGAATCTCTTTTTATACTCTCTATCTAATGGATTGACTAATAACTTTTTAATTTGATTAATATCAACCATTAGATCATGTGGTTCATGATGGTTATTCTTAAATTTTTCAATGGCTGTTTCCAACTCTTCATCATCGATTGGTTTCAATAAATAATCAATACTATTCAACTTAAAAGCCTTTAAGGCATATTCGTCGTACGCCGTTGTAAATATGATGGCACTTTTCACTTTTACCTTTTCAAATATCTCAAATGATAATCCGTCAGATAATTGAATATCAAGCAATATGAGATCAGGATGCTCATTAACTTCGAACCAAGCTATTGCTTCACTTACTGAGTGCAACATGGCCTGGGCTTCAATATCTATTTCAGCAAGCATTCTTTTCAGTCTTCTGGCAGAAGGTTTTTCATCCTCTATTATAATAACATTGATCATCCTATTTCGTATAAATTAATCGAATTTATCTTTATCCATATACTCCTTGATCTTTCTTTCCTCCCAATTACTTGAGAAAAAAATATTCATTCCGAAAACGTGCAGCCAGTGCCCCACCAGTCCAATTCCCCAAAAAAACCAGACGGAAAAGACTCCAAAATTAAAATTTCTCATTTCAAATGATCCATCGTATAAAAAGCCTCTGATACTCCCACCAAAAGTCAAAAATATATTTACAGCCAGGTACCAGAATAGATGCCAATAAAAACCTTTGATATCTTTTACCCTCTTTTCTGCTCTTCTGTATCTTTCCTCTTTTGAATAATTCGTTTCCATAATTACTTGTATTTATCTTTTTCCATTATTTCCTCTATTTTTCTTCTTTCCCAATCAGCTCCAAACCCAAAGGTAACCAGGGCGTGAATCACTACCCCTAATCCCCAACCGATCATTGGATACCAAAACCATTTATAATCCCAATAGGTCATATAGTTGATAAAGATCAGAAATGGGATGACCAGCACATAGGCTACTATATTCGAATAAAACCCTTTTAACTCTTCGAGCCTTTCCGCGGCTCTCATGTATTCTTCATTAAAATTTTGTTGCTCTTTGTCCATCTTATTATATTTTAAACTTATAATTTATTATTTTTTTCCATGATCTCTTTTATTTTTCTCTCTTCCCAGTTGCCGCTAACACCAAAGGTATTAAATGCCTGAATGATCAAACCCAATCCCCAACCGAACATAGGAAACCAGAACCATTGAAAATTAGATGATGTCTTTAAATTGATTGTGATCAGAAAAGGAATGATCACACAATAAGCAACCAGGCTGCCATAAAAACTTTTCAGATTATCAACTCTTTTTTTAGCCCTAAGGTATTTGGCACTGTCGTCCATATAGTCGGTTCTCATAATTTTTATTTTTTGTGTTAATAAAGGTAATTTTACCCTAAATGTTTTATTGTCATTTTCAATGCTGACCTTGTTGGAAGAAACCAACTCATACCTCTGTTTAATGTTACTCAGTCCAACCTTTGTGCTCTTTTCTAAGGATGCCTTGGGATTCAAGGTGTTTTCCACTACCAAATAACCTCTATCCTCATAGATATTGATCCTTAAGGGTTGTTCTGAGCTAATTACATTATGCTTTACCGCGTTTTCCAATAATAATTGTAAAGACAATGGTATGATTTTTAGATCAGGATCACTTACTGCCTCCGGAACATTGTATTCAATGGCCTCTTCAAAACGCATTTGGAGCAACTGCATGTAGGACTTGGCAAATTTCAATTCCTCTTCTAAAGAAGTTAGGTCCTTATCTTTTTGTTCCAGCACGTAGCGGTAGACTTTCGATAACTTTGTGGTGAATTTTTCGGCTTGATTTGGATTCTCACCAATCAAAGAAGTCAATACATTCAAACTGTTAAATAGAAAATGCGGATCGAGTTGATTTTTTAATGACTCAAATTTTGCGGTTTCATTTTTAGCAACTATCTGAGACTCCTTTACCTTTGTTTTCTGATACTTATTGTAGAAATAAATAACATGAAAAGTGATAATCACGGTTAGGGTAGCCCAAATTCCAAAATAGAAGTTTTCAAAACGCTCGTGCTCCAAATAGTAGTAAAAAGAATTTCCAGCATAAAAAACTGAAGTGGCCATTCTAAGGACAAAAAGCCCTACTATTGAAATTAACAGGGCGCCTATTACCCCTACAGAAATTCGTTTAACCGTTGATCCCTCCACCCATTTAATTTTTTCAAGGTATCCAAAATATGCCATATTCGAATAACCAAGCACAAAAGCATACAGCTGATAAAAGCTAAATCGTATCAATAATTCATTTATGCTATCAAATTGAAATTTGTTGAATATCCCTGTACCTACAATAAAAATTACCGTACCTATCATGAATACAACTAAAATTCTTTTAACGTGATTATTCATCTAATGGTCCTTTAAATTAAAATTTAATCTCAAATGTAAGGTCTTTATCGCTCACTGCAAATTTTGCATCACTAAACCTTGGAGGGCCAAAATTCACAACATTGTTGGTCGATCCATAATCTTCCAGAGGCATGCCATTCTGATCAAAATCCATTTTTCCATTGTCGTTCTCGTCGTAGTAACATCTAATAGCATATACTCCTGCGGGTATCTTTTCAAAAGTAACGGCAACTCCATTTTTATCAGCCTCAACCTTTCTTGTATAAAGAGACTTTCTATTGGCAAAATCTTCTGCTGATTCATATAGCGCAAAATAAACAGTTCCTTTATCACTATTCATTTGTCTCACAATAGTGTTGATTGTAAAAGAAGACTCAACATTTTGCTGATTCTCTTGATTTGAAGGTCCTTGTGCCTGGGTAAAAAAACTAATCAGGTAAAGGACTGCAGTAATAAAAATTCGTATCATCATTTGAAGTTTTTGTGTTATGATTTATTGATGGAACAAATATCTAACGAGAACACTCATTTTAAAATTTACATTTACCGAATTGTCATATATTGAGGATGAATTGTAATTTTCGCATCTCATTTGCTGATTTTTATGTCTTAAACAAAAAAAACAGTAACATTTTTAAAAGAAATACTACTAATAAGTAAATCAACTATTGGTGACCAAATCGCTGGAACAAAAATTTGCTAAAGAATTAGAGCAGCATCAAAGTATTATTCATAAGGTATGCCGGTCATACACGAATAATGAGGCAGCTCATAAGGATCTTTTTCAGGAGATTACTATTCAGCTATGGAAAGCTTATCCAAAATTCAGAGGCGAATCCAAATTCAGTACCTGGATGTATCGTGTGGCGTTCAATACGGCCATTTCTTTGTATCGGAAGAACAAAAGAAATGTAGAAACAACGCAGATTTACGATAATCTTAAAGAACTGGAGTACCATGATTATGATGACTCTGCAGACAAACAATTGAAACTTTTATATCAAGCCATATATAGTTTGAATGATATTGAAAAGGCTCTAGCACTTATGTATCTCGAAGATAAAAGCTATCGAGAAATAGCCAAAACACTTGGAATCAGCGAAGTAAATGCAAGAGTTAAAATGAACAGGACCAAGACCAAACTAAAAAATATATTAAATCCATAAGTATGGAAAATTTAGACAGTTTAAAAAATATCTGGAAAAATCAGGGGGAATCTAACATACGATTTACCCAGAAAGACATCCATAAAATGGTACAGAAGAAATCTTCTTCCATCGTAAAATGGATTCTGATCATCAGTTTACTGGAATTCATTTTACCCAATCTGATATTCCTGTTTACTGATTTTGATGCCACCAAACAATTTTATGAGCAATATGGATTGACGGGAGCCATGATGATTTATACAGTGCTTCATATAGTAATCATCATAGTTTTCATCTACGTATTTTATAAGAATTATCAAAATATATCAGTCGGCAGTACAGTAAAAATATTACTGAGTGATATCTTAAAAACAAGGAGAACCGTTAAATACTACATTTATTATAACCTTACGATGATGGGTGTTATTGGTCTTCACATTTTTTATGCAGTTTTCAATTCTAGCGAATTCCAAAATAACCTAGCCGCCGGTACCAGCATGGTTAAGATTTGGATCCTTTCCATTATTTTCCTATGCCTGGCTTTATTGATTTTTTGGTTATTTTATAGGGTCCTTTACGGATTCTTCCTAAAAAAATTAAAGCGTAATTACGCTGCATTATCACAAAAAGATGAGTTATAAAATATCTAGTGACCCCTTTCCCTCTCTTATGACAACTATGTCGTCTTCGGAAAGATCAATAATGGTGGATGCAATATTCCCACCATAGCCACCGTCTAGGACCAAATCAACCTTATCACGCCACTTTTCGTAAATTAATTCAGGATCTGTTGTGTATTCTATGACGTCATCCTCGTCATGAATAGAGGTCGACATAATGGGATTTCCAAGTTCCTTAACAATTGTTCTGATAATGTTGTTATCGGGAACCCTAATTCCCACTGTTGTCTTTTTTTTAAAAGCCTTGGGAAGATTATTATTCCCTTTTAAAATAAAAGTATAGGGTCCGGGCAAGGCTCTTTTCAGAATCTTATAAGTAGGAGTTTCTATTTGACGAACATATGCCGACAAATTGCTTAGATCATAACAGATAAATGAAAAATTCGCCTTTTCAAGTTTTACCTGTTTGATTCTGGCCACTTTTTCTAATGCCTTGAGTTTAGTAATATCACAACCCAAACCATAAACAGTATCTGTAGGGTAAATAATGAGCCCTCCTTTTCGAAGGATCTCAACGGCCTGATCCACTACTCTGGGATCAGGATTATTTTCATATATTTTAAGAAATTTTGACATGTTTGTTTCTTCAATAAAGCTTTTGATCATCGCAAAATTACAAATAAAAAGGCTGTATCAGTATGATACAGCCTTTTTTAAAACATTTTACACAGTTTAACTAACTACAAGCCTAAACCCTTCACCGTGAATATTTATAATTTCCACATCCTCATCTGGTCTTAAGTATTTTCTCAACTTTGCGATGTATACATCCATACTTCTGGAAGTGAAATAATTATCATCTCTCCAAATTTTTGTGAGTGCAAGATCTCTTGGAAGAAGGTCATTTTTATAAATGGCCAACAACTTTAAAAGCTTATTCTCTTTAGGAGATAATTTTCTTGGCTCACCACCATCAAAAATCAATTGGCGCAACTTTGAATTCAAGTGGAATTTACCAATCTCAAATTCAAATTGGTTATCATCATTGGCCGCATCAGACTCCTTTCGTTGCAAAATTGCTTTGATTTTATGCAACAGAATTTCCGAATCAAAGGGTTTGTTGAGATAATCATCTGCTCCCACCTGATAGCCTTTAAGCACATCCTCTTTCATTGATTTTGCAGTCAAAAAGATAATGGGAATATCCAGATTAACCGCTCTGATATCTTTGGCAAGTGAAAATCCATCCTTTTTAGGCATCATGACATCCAATATACAAATATCAAAATCATCATTTTTAAAAGCGATCAAACCATCAAGACCATCCTTGGCGTGGTGAACATCGTAATCATTTAGTTCTAAATAATCTTTCAAGACTGTCCCAAAATTAGGATCATCCTCTACAAGTAGTATTTTTTTATTTGCCATTGTTACTATATTTTTAAATTATCGGTAATTTAACTGTAAACGTACTTCCTTTGCCTTTCTCACTTTCCACATACACACTCCCCTGATGTCTCTCAATTATGCTTTTCACATAAGAAAGACCTAAACCATGTCCTTTTACATTGTGTATATTTCCGGTTTGCTCTCTGTAAAATTTATTAAAAACTTTTTTTTGAACATTTTTTGACATTCCAATTCCATTATCTGAAATCTTCAATATGATACTATTTCCTGCATTAACTGTTTCGACAACAATTTTTGGAGCTCCTTCAGAATATTTGATGGCGTTATCTAACATATTTGTAATAACATTAGTCATATGAAACTTACTGGCTAAAATCTCACTCTGCTTCGCCTCAAGATTTCTTTCAATTTGCCCTTCCCTATCGTGAATAATCAAATCTACATGGGTCAATGCGTCTTCGATTATGTCGTGAAAATCAACCACATCCTTACTCATATCAAGTTGATTTTTTTCAAGTTTTGAGATTCTCAATACGTTTTCAACCTGAGCATGCATTCTCTTGTTCTCTTGCCTAATCATTTCAGCATATCTAATCACCTTCTCCTTGTCTCCAATTATTTTTGGATTCCTTATCGAATCTATAGCCAGATTGATCGTTGCAATAGGTGTTTTAAATTCATGTGTCATATTATTGATAAAATCAGTTTTGATCTCTGATATTTGCTTTTGTCTTATCAACTGATACAAAGCACTCGCAAAAGACAGGATGATTATAAAAATAAAAACTGCCGACAAAATCAAAATCCAGGATATTGTTGACAATATATATTCCTTCTTCTCTGGAAAACTCACATAAAGCGTATAATCGATACTGTCATCAGTCATAAACAATGGCACATTATAGGTATACCCTCGTTTTTCTACAAATCTTTCTGATTTAACCTTGGTGATCAAATCTTCATTAAAAACACCGAATTCAACTTTTGTATCAATATTCCTAGCCCTTAGCTCATTATCCAGATTCATTCTGATCTCATTCGTACTTACACGATCGTGAATAGGTGTTCTTGCTACAATATTTTTAAATATACTCTCTAATTCTAACTTATCATACTTATCTAACCTTTCAACTTTGACCATCCTATCTTTGGGCGACAATTCTGTGAAATCTCTCGACGTAAACTCTATCTTTTCTATTTGTGTCTCTTCTCTGCTTAAAAAAGTTTTAAAATTAACTGTATCCGCTTCAAAAGGTGAAATCTGAGACTTATAGTTGTTTTGTAAGATACTCTGACGGAAAGTAAATATCTCATTTCTACTTGTATCAATTTGCTGAAAAACAAAATCCCTAACATTGCTTTCCTTTGACTTTTGCATACTGTCAATAAGGGGAGCATAGCGGGAAATATTCTCTTTAAATTCTCTTTTTTGTATATTCTCAGACACTCTGGCCAATGCAAACTTCACACTGGTTGAAAATTGTTGCTCTCTCATTTCAATGGAAGAACGAATCCAAAAAATCTGAACAGTTATGATTCCAAATAGAGAAATCCCCATCAATACTACTAAAAGTACAAAAATTCGTTTACTCATTAAAACAAATTTAGAGTTTCTTTAGGTTATAATTAATCCTTTAACAAATATTTACGAAGATTTTGATTAATTTAACAAAACTTTAAGGAGTAGTAGATTTTTTTAAGAAATTAGCCAAGTAGTTGTTGATGTACTCGATTCACCTGAGACTCAGTTTCTTCAAGTGTTTCATTCAGAATAACATAGTCAGCAGCCTCAGTTTTTATAGTATCATCCAATTGATTCGCCATACGATCAAGCACCTGACTTTTACTCAGGCCATCCCGGTCTATAACCCTTTGAATTCTGATCTCTTTGTCAGCCACTACTGCGATGACTTTATCAAACAAGTGCTGATCTTTCTTTTCAAAAATCAAAGGATTCTCCTGGATTACATAAGGCGCGTGCTGCGAATCAATCCATTTTAAAAAATGCTTCCTTACCTCTGGATGAACCAAGGCATTTAAGGCCTTCAACTTTTCCTGATCTCTAAAAACAATTTCAGCGATATATGCCCTGTTGAGTATATTATTTTTATAGGCCTTATTTCCAAAAAGTTGCTCCATCCCCAATTTTAAAGATGCGTTACTATTCATAAGATTTTTGGCTTCCTGATCTGCATGATAAACCGGAATGTTTAGCAACTCAAACATTCGGGCTACGGTACTTTTACCGCTCCCAATTCCACCAGTTAAACCGATAACTTTCAAACCATCATTTTTTAAGATAAAAAGTAACTATTTCTTGATCAGAAATTCAATTTTATTAGGAATGATCTTTACGTTGGTAATGATTTCGGGTTTATCTACCAGTTTAGGGATCAGGTAATCAAGGTTATTATCTTCCGTCTGTTTATAGTCACATTGTATTCTAAAACTGTTCTCAGGTATTTTATTATAATCCTTTAAAGCAACCTGATATACAACCTTGACTTCCTTTGGATAGGTACTGATGATGACGTTCCTTGGTAAATTAATCACTTTAAAAGGTAAGTTATAAGAGCCATCAGTAATCTTATCAACCTCACCTTTAACCACTACAGTTTCTTCTGATAATACGATAACCTCATTCGGATGAGTCAGGTACACGGTATACTCAAAAGATTCTGATATCTCCATCAATTCATCCTTTATCGTGTATACTTCATTGATCGTATCAATGACTTTCTCAGGCCCAGAAATAACTATTTCTGAAGGATTCATTGTGTAGTCTCCCACAAAGCTAAAGCCTGTTTTAAATTGAAAATCCATCTGTGAAATAACCGGAACCTTCTTCGATCGTTTAACACCCAAGTCAAAAAACAAGGTGTCGGGTTCTATATTCAAAACAACAGTCTCTGCCGAAAGCTGGGCCTGTAAATAATTTGTATTCGATCTGGTTTCACTGTAATACATTGAACCCTCTTTTCTCTCGATCTCAGTCAAACTATAATCCAATACTCTTTTCTTGAATTCATAATTCAACAATTTAAAACCTACGGTCTTTAGTGTAAGTTTTATTTTTTTATCAGGTTCATTCTGAATCAGTTTATTTTTGGGGATATCAGAATAAGCGAGCTCAAATTCTACCTCCGCGATATACTCCTTTGAAAGTTTTATCAACGACCAAAACAAAGTAGCCAACAGCAGGAACAACAAAAAAATTCGTAATTTTTTATGGTTTTGCTGGAGTTCTGAATTTTTTGAGCTATTTATTTCAGACATTGATGGTCCATTTTCTTGGTGGTCTAAATGTATAAAAAAAGAGGCTATCTTAAAAACATATTTTCAAGATAGCCTCCTGTATTTTAAGTGTGGTATATTATTTTTTCTTAACTTCCTTAGGTGCATATTTCTTGCTTAATTCCATTGAAATAGCGGATCTTTCGAATTTAATCTTTCCGGCACCTGTTTCAATCACACAGGTATTATCGGCATCAATCAAATCGACAATCTTTCCATGAATACCGCTTGTCGTCACAACTTTAGCGCCCTTTTTGATAGAAACCTGGAATTTCTTCTCATTCTTCTGTTTTTTCATTTGAGGGCGGATCATAAAGAGATACAGCACTAAAAACATTAATGGAATTAATATATAATTTCCTATTCCACCTGCTCCGGTTTGTAAAAATAGTGTTTGATACATAGTTTTATTTAGCTATTCTGTTCGACTTTTGATTTCGGCGTTACCTGAGCCTTGATCTTTAAAATTTCTTTTCCCTGATCTGTGTTGGTCACCAAAGTAATTTGCTTCTGCTGTAGATTAGGTTTTCTATCAGAGTTAAATTTTACTTTGATCTCTCCTGCTTCACCAGGCATAATTGGTTCTTTAGGCCACTCAGGGACAGTACATCCACAACTACCTTTAGCGGAAGTAATGATCAGTTCTGATTTACCTGAATTTGTAAAAGAAAAAACTGTTTCAACCACGTCTCCCTCATTAATTACTCCAAAATCGTGCTCAGTTTTTTCAAACTTTAACTTGGGCCCTCCAATTTTGATCTCTTTATCACGTTCTTTCGCCAATTCCAAATTTTCAGTTTTGATTTTTTTTGCCGCATTCTCGTTGCAGGAAATTGTCATCAAACTCAAACTTAAAATCGATAAAGCAATAACTTTTTTCATTTGTATCTAATTTTAGTTGTGTAAAAATATAATTTTTTACAACAATCCCCTTCCAATTTTATTTAATCTGTCGGTTTTGTTGTAATCTTTCAAAAGCTTGTCTAAAACACCATTTATAAAATAGCTGCTCTTCCTCGTTGAATAATCTTTTGCGATCTCAATATATTCATTAATGGTCACCTTGGTAGGTATAGATGGGAAATACAAAAACTCCGTCAAGGCCATTTTGATAAGGATCATATCCATATCAGCAATCCTTTCTGTGTCCCAATTTGGTGTCTTTTCATCAATCTCGCCAGTAAACTCCTGTTGATGAAGTATTGCCTTTCTAAATAGCTCTACTAAAAATTCTTCATCGTCTTGCTTAACCTCCAACTGTTTTAAACTAATGAATTGCCCCTTTTCCATTTGCTTAATTACTTTGATTATAGTGGTATTCACCAAAGGATAATCATCAACCCAACTTAAATTAAGGCTTTCATAATAATCAAAGAGTTTTTCATTTGGCGCAATGATATGCTTAAAAAGTTCAATGACAAAACTCCGGTCTTCGTAAAACCCTTCTTTTTCTGAATTTAAATACTCCTTGTAAATATCACTTCCTGTCATTTCATCTAGCAGGATCCTCACATATTCTCTGTTATCCTTCCACTTAACCAATTTTGACTTGGAGACAAATTCTTTTATTTCAGGGCTATCTGAGATCGATTGAATAACTTCGTTATTGATAAACTTCAAATTTGGATTCTTGTCCTCATCAGTCGCCAGATAATTTTTCTTTTTGATCTCAATATGCTCCGAAGCCAGTTTTCTGATCTCAACCATCAACAAGAGTTGAAGAACATAGAGGTCAGTTGCTTTTTTTATATTGAATAAAAGGAATTTTTCTTCTTTAGTTAAGTCATCGCTCTTTGACTGGAGCACAGCATAGATGGATTGCATCACTTTGATACGAATATGTCTTCTATTTACCATGATTATAAAGATCGTAATTCAAATAAATTATTTGATATTTTAATTGCTGGCAAAATTACCACTTTTTTTTGAAACCCTATTTTCTAATTGTAAAGAAAAGGTTAAAATTTATTCAGATCGGAAACCTTGAAATGTCAACATCTAATATTTACGTATCTTCGCAAACACAACGAATAGCGTTGATTGTTTATGAAAGCATTAAAGTATTTAAATAAATTTTTTTACAAATATAGATCCCGGTTAATCCTAGGAATTTTAATTACTGTGATTTCCAAGGTATTCGCTCTTCAGATACCTCAATTAATCAAAGAATCTCTTAATATAGTTGAGGATTACAGTAACAATCGTATCACTGATCTGGAAATTGTAAAATCACAGTTAATTATAAATATATTCTATATTATTGGAGCAGCTTTACTCGCAGGGTTTTTCACTTTTCTGATGAGACAAACGCTTATTGTTATGTCCAGGCTCATAGAATTCGACTTAAAAAATGAGATTTTCCATCAATATGAGCAATTATCCTTAAATTTTTACAAAAGGAACCGAACAGGTGATTTAATGAACCGCATCAGTGAGGATGTGGGTAAGGTGAGGATGTATTTTGGACCTGCCATCATGTATACAATGAATATGCTGGTGCTCTTTATTATTGCGATTACCAAGATGTGGAACATCGATACCAAACTTACCTTGTACACCTTGTTACCTTTACCTGTTCTATCCTTATCTATATATTTTCTGAGCCGGATCATCAATAAAAGAAGTAATATCGTACAGCAGTATTTATCAAAACTGACTACCTATGCTCAGGAAACTTTTTCAGGAATTAATGTAGTCAAAGCCTATACTATTGAAAATTTTACTTCAAATTCATTTGAAGAACTATCGAATACAAGTAGGGATAAAAACATTTCACTGTATAAGGCACAAGCACTGTTTTTCCCTTTGATGCTTTTATTGATAGGGATCAGTAATATCCTTGTTATCTATATAGGTGGGATGCAATACATCAATGGTGAAATTGATAACATTGGGATCATAGCAGAGTTTATCATCTATGTCAATATGCTCACCTGGCCCGTGGCTGTAGTAGGATGGGTTACTTCAATCATTCAACAGGCAGAAGTTTCTCAACGAAGAATCAATGAATTTTTAAAGGAAGAACCTGATATTAAAAACTACATTCCTGAAAAAAATAATATTATTGGAGCTATTGAATTCAAAGATGTGTCCTTTACTTATGAAGATACCGAAATCACCGCACTGGATGGTGTCAGCTTTAAGATAAATCAAGGACAAACCCTAGCCATTCTGGGGAGAACGGGCTCTGGTAAATCGACTATAGCCGCGCTTATTGCCAGACTCTATGACGTAAGTGCGGGCGAAATTCTTATCGACAATAAGCCCCTAAAGAAAATCAACCTTGATTCACTCAGGGAAAGTATTGGTTTCGTGCCACAGGATGCCTTTTTATTTTCTGATACTATCAAAGACAATATCAAGATTGGTAATGAGCAAGCCACAGACAAGGAGGTAGAACAAGCAGCTAAATCTGCTTATATCTACCATAATATCATTGATTTCAATGAGCAATTTGACACCTTGGTTGGAGAAAGGGGAGTTACCTTATCTGGTGGTCAAAAACAACGTATCTCTATCGCAAGAGCATTGATCTCAAATCCTGAAATACTCATCTTTGATGATTGCCTTTCAGCAGTTGATACTGAAACAGAGGAAATTATACTTCAAAATCTAAAGGAAGCTACAAAAGGTAAAACTTCTATCATTATCAGTCACAGGGCTTCATCAGTTAAAAATGCTGATCAGATCATCATTCTGGAAGCTGGTAAGATCATCGAAGCTGGTACTCACAGTGAATTGATCGAAAGGGCTGGCTATTATCAAGATATTTATAATCAACAACTTGAAGAAAAGTTAACAAATCATTGATTTTACTGGTGATAAATGGAATAAAATAATTGTTGCATACGTTATTTAATTTTATAGATTTGTCTCAACAATTGTGAAAAAATAATTTAAATTTAAAATTAATATGGACGAAAAAGGGTTTATTGAACAGGAAGAAATCTTTTCTCAGGTATTAAGAGCAGGTAGGAGAACCTATTTTTTTGATGTAAGAGAAACGAAGGCGGGTGATTATTATTTAACCATTACTGAGAGTAAAAAATTTACTCATGACGACGGATCATTCCATTATAAAAAACACAAGATTTATTTATACAAAGAAGATTTCACTGAATTTGCTGAAATGCTTAATAAAGCGACTTCATTTATAGTTAATGAAAAAGGAAATGAAGTGATTAGTGAACGTCATCAGAAAGATTACCACAGAGTGAATGGCGAAGAATTGAACGGAAGTGAGGTAAAAGATCCTTCAACAGATAGCTTCACAGATGTTAACTTTGAAGATATATAAAGAAGAAAGCCATCAGTCAAAAACTGATGGCTTTTATTTTTTCTACCATTAAGAAGTTTCTAAAGTCAGTTCAGAGAACAAGCTTTCATTGAGTATATTAAGAACTGTAATTTTATCTACCGTCTTGACCAGGAACGACAGATTATAGTTACTTCCTCCATAGGAGATCATTCTTATGGGAATATCTCTTAGACCATTAAATATAGCAGACGTAATCCCTTTTTTGTTTTGGGCCAGATCTCCTGCAATACAAATGATACTGAGGTCTGAATCAACTGCTATATTTCCAAAACCTTGTAGTTCATTTTTAATAGCTTCAAGTTTGGTAGTATTGTCTATCGTTAGTGAAACAGCTACCTCAGAAGTAGTGATCATATCAATGGAAGTCTTGTGCGCCTCAAATACTTCAAATACTTTTTTCAGAAAACCATAAGCCATTAACATACGGTATGATTTGATCTTAATCGCAGTAATATTGTCTTTCGCAGCTATGGCCCTAATCTTTTGATTTTTCGCCCTATTATGAATCAATGTTCCTTTAGACTCGGGCTTAAAAGTGTTTTTGAGTAATACCGGAATATTGCTTTCCTGCGCAGGTATAATACTTTGTGGATGCAGTATTTTAGCTCCAAAATAGGCCAGCTCCGCAGCCTCATCAAAAGATAGTTCTTTTACTGAAAATGTATGGTCTACATATCTGGGATCATTATTATGCATACCGTCGATATCCGTCCAGATCTGAATTTGAGATGCTACTACAGCAGCCCCTATAAGAGAAGCACTATAGTCACTACCTCCCCTATTCAAATTGTCGATTTCATTTTTCATATTTCTGCAAATGAATCCTTGGGTTATAAAAGTATTGGCCTGATGATTGGCTAAAACTTTTGTAAGTCTATCCCTAATCACCTCTGCTCTCGGTTCTCCATGTTGATCTATATGCATAAAATCGAGTGCCGATAGAAGAACACTATCTCCATCAACTTCCTCCATATATAGCTGAAACAAGTTGGTAGAAACCAATTCTCCCTGAGCCATTATAATTTTCTCATTCCTTTCCGTAAAAGACTCTTCGGCAATTGATAATAGTACCTGATGATGCTTCTTTAAGACTACCTGTGCTTTAAAATAGGTGTCATCTAACTCTAATAGTTCCTTGGCAACTCCAAGATACTTCTCATTCAAACCCTGTATTAACAGTACGGCCTCCTCAGTATTACCGGAATCTAATAATTCAGTGATGCGAACCAAGGTATTGGTTACCCCCGACATAGCAGATAATACAACGATCTTTTCCTCATTTGCTCCCTGAACAATATTAGCCACCTTTCTGAAATTCTCAACCGAACCCACAGAAGTACCTCCAAATTTTAAAACAATCATAATGAATTTTATGCAAATATTCACAAAAACAACATACTGCTGAAATTTTTGTAATATATTTACATATTATAACATATTGTTCAAATTTTAACAATGAAAACGATTCAGGAAAGTGTTGAGATGATCATTCAAAGGACTCCTTTTGTAGAGGAGGCCATGCAAGACAAACTAATCAATGTCTCTTCACTGGCAAGGCTTATACAACCGGAAGTTGAAAAAGCTTTGGGAAAAGAAGTGAAAACCGGGGCGATCATGATGTCTATCAACAGAATGTCTCCCCTTGAAATTCTAAAGATTCGAAAAAACATCAAATCTCTGTCATTAAAATTGGGTGATTTCATTGTACGATCTGACCTTTTCGATTATACCTATAAGAATTCCAGTTCCTTATACCAACATATATCTTTGATCTTCGCAAAGATTGGTGATAACAGAGAATCATTTTTTACTGTTTCACAAGGTATTTTCGAAACGAATATAGTGATCAGTGCCAATCTAAAAGAAGAAATAGATTCTATTTTTAAGGAGGAAGAATTGATCAATTCTATGTCAAAATTAGCTTCTATTACGATTAAATTACCAAAAACTAACCTAGAACAATCAGGTATTTACTATTTTATCCTAAAACAACTGGCCTGGGCTAATATCCCTGTACAGGAAGTCATCTCAACAACTCATGAGATCACTTTGGTGGTTAAGGAAAAAGATATTAACAAAACCTTTTCAATTTTAATCGACCTTAAAAAAAATTAGAGGGTATATCCAGCCGTTACAAACGTTGTTTATATTTCTTTTGAAAAAATTCGAAATACATATTTAGCAAATAATTTACTTCCAGCCCATAATCAATATGAAACTGATAATCAATTATTTGAGCATATAATAAATGGTTATTTGCAGCTGGAAATGACGCCCTTCGATTCCATTCCATAACATAAAACTTGTTTTGATTCGCAAGAATTGATTTGGTATAATATTCCATAGGTCTTTGCGTAGCTAACCATGCTTCAAAACCAACCTCAAGTATAATAATTTCGTATTCAAGTTCCTCATTCTGAATCCTGATGGTATCTATGGTTGACTCACTATTTGATGTGGTATTAATACTACTCACTGACTTGTTGGGTTTACAACTAAAAATGATAGCCAGAAGAAATATAAAAAATATAGTGGATCGCATGTGTTACCTTTTGTTACGATGCAGCAAAAGTGATGCCAGTATCTGGTCTATTTAAATTCCTTGAAAGCTTTTCCCAAAAAAATCATGCAATCCATTGCGGTAAAAGATTCTATTGATTCATTTGATTCTATCCCTAAGTCAGCTGTTCTACCATGCAGATAAACACCTACTATCGCTGCTTGGAGTGAGGAATAGCCTTGAGCCAGCAGACCTGTAATGATCCCTGTTAGCACATCCCCACTTCCCGCCGTGGCCAAGCCAGGATTTCCCGAGCTGTTAAAATAAACCTTACCATTGTAAGCTATTGAAGTGTAAGCACCTTTGAGAACTACAACGGATTGTAATATTGAAGATAATTCCATTTGTTTTTCAAGCTTTTCATAGCCGTTGGTCCATGAACCCACTAGCCTTTCAAACTCTTTGGGGTGAGGGGTAAGAATAGTATCTTTCGGAATTATATTCAAAAGATCCTTAAACTCAGAAATAATATTCAGGCCGTCAGCATCGATAACCAAAGGGACCTTACATTGTAATACAAATTCTATAAATCCTTTTTTAGTTTTTGAATGTTGACCAAGGCCAGGACCAATTCCAATGGCATCAGGCTTTGTTTTAACATTAAAAAACTGCAGAAATTTTTCATCATCCACTTCTACCATGATCTCAGGGTTGCTAGCTTGCATCGCTGTATATCCGCATTTTGGGATGTAGGCAGATACCAGACCAGAACCTGCTTTTAGCGCTGCTTTGGAAGCCAGGATCATCGCTCCTATTTTTCCAAAACTCCCGCCTATCATTAAACTATGTCCGTAAGTTCCTTTATGTGAAAATCTTTCGCGTTTTTTAATAAGACCATTGACAAATCTATGATCTATCAAATGATATGTAGTTTCTACCTGATCCAGATAGTTCTGATCTAATTCTATATCAAGAATCTTCCAATCTTTGATATAGGATTGATGATCAGCGAGTAGAAATGCCAGTTTAGGCGCTTGAAAACTAAGCGTGAATTTCGATTTTATAACAGCCTCCTTATCTAGCACCTCAGATGCGGGGAAAAGACCTGAAGGAATATCTATTGACATGATGGATGCGCCTGAAGCATTAAGATGTTGGATAATTTCCTTTGATAAGCCACTTGGGGCTCTCTTTAATCCAATGCCAAAAATTGTATCAATCACAAGATCTTTTGCACCAATCATAGGAAAAACACCTCCTTGCCTTACTTCTTTAATACTGGCCTCCATCTCATCAAGTCTGGTTAGATTCACTTTGAAATCATCACTTCTTTTCTCAGTGAAACAAATCAAATACGTATGAACCCTATAACCATTTTCAACCAGAAGACGAGAGATAACCAAACCATCTCCCCCGTTATTACCCATACCGCAACAAACATGAATAAGCTGTGATTTATCAGGAAACTGTTCTATGATCCATTCATAACATTTTGAGGCTGCCTTTTCCATCAAATCAGTTGAAGAGATTGGTAAATTTTTTATGGTAGCCTGATCGGCTTGGTAGATCTGTGTTGCGGAGAGAATTTTCATAAGCCTGAATGTACTCATAAAAATAGGCAAAAATCGTCAGATGCCTTATGCCAGTTTGCGACAAAAAAAAACCCGAAATAAATTCGGGATTCTATATAATATGCTACTGAAAGTTCCTTAGCCTTTGTATACACCCATATTGGCGTATTTCTCCATTCGGTTTATCACCAGTTTATCCAGAGGCAATGCGCTAAGCTCCTTGTAGGCTTTTTTTATAGCCAATTCGACTGATTTATAGGTTTTCTCACGATCAGTATGAGCACCTCCAAGAGGTTCCTTGATAATACCATCTATCAGTTTTTGACGACTCATGTCTTTAGCAGTAAGTTTTAATGCCTCTGCCGCTACTTCCTTATATTCCCAACTTCTCCATAAAATAGAAGAACAGGATTCAGGAGAAATAACCGTATACCAGGTATTCTCTAACATCATCACCTTATCTCCAACGCCAATACCAACGGCTCCACCTGATGCGCCCTCACCTATTACTATTGAAATAATGGGTGTTTTTAAACGGGTCATTTCTAAAATATTTCTTGCAATCGCCTCACCTTGTCCTCGCTCCTCTGCCTCCAATCCAGGATATGCTCCCGGAGTATCAATAAGAGTGACTACAGGAATTCCAAATTTTTCAGCCATCTTCATCAAACGCAAGGCCTTTCTATAGCCTTCAGGGTTTGACATACCAAAATTTCTGTATTGACGGGTTTTTGTATTGTATCCCTTTTGTTGTCCTATAAACATAAAAGACTGGTCACCAATTTTTCCTAGGCCACCTACCATGGCTTTATCATCCTTTACGGTTCTGTCACCATGCAATTCCATAAAGGTTCCTTTGGTTAGGGCTTTTATAAAGTCCAGGGTGTAAGGTCGAGAAGGATGTCTTGATAATTGAACTCTTTGCCAGGCAGTTAAGTTCTTGAATATTTCCTTTCTGGTGCTCTCTAATTTAGATTCAATCTGCTGACAGGTCTCCGTCACATCAACATCGCTTTCCTCACCTATCACCCTGCATTTATCCAGCTGATCTTCTAACTCTTTAATTGGTAATTCAAAATCCAGATATTCCATTTTTCCTGAGTTGAAATTATTTAATCGTTAAGGCTACAAATATATAAACTTTGAGCAACTATTATTATTTAGATTTCATTCTTCCAGTTAATTTTCTACTTTTCATAATACCATTGATCAGGACCGAACTAAAAATAATTACCCCCCCTATATAAAAAGGCAGACTCATTCTTTCCTTATCTCCAAAAAGAATCAAGGCCAGTACAATGCCATATATGGGCTCCAGGTTATTTGTTAGTACAATGGTAAAAGGACTCATTTTCTTCAAAAGGTTGGTAGCTACGACAAAGGGATAGGCCGTACATATCGTTGCTAAAATGATCAGATAGATCCAATCAGTTCCTTTTAATTGAAAAAAAGTCTGGGAAAATTGATTCGTTACCAACAAAATGACGCTAAGAAATAAACCGGCAAAGAACAATTCATAAAAGGCAATTTTAGTTCCTGTATAGGATTTAATCAATTTATTATTATACAATGAAAACAAGGCGACAAGCAATGCCGAAATCAGGGCCATCAACATACCTTCAGTATACAGTTTCTCACTGTTAAAAATGATTACAAAACCCAAAATAGTAAAAACAGCGAGTATCAATTCATAGATCTTAAACTTTTTCTTTTCAAAAAATGGTTTGATAATTACTACAAAAAAAGCGCTTGATGAAAGCGTGATGAGTGTAGTTGAGATGGTAGATATTTTGATTGCATAAAAAAAAGTTACCCAATGCAATGCCACCAGTATTCCTCCTATGAGTAATTTGAGTAAGTCACTCCCGTTCTCTTTAAAAGGCACACGACGTATTTTTAAAACTATAAATAACGTTGCCGCCGCGAGAAATACCCGAAACCAGACCAAAGGAATAGCGTCAATAGAGATTAGTGCTCCTAATATGGCAGTAAATCCCCAAATAAAAACAATAAAATGAAGATGTAATTGATTTTTAAGTTTATTTGTTGGCATTGACATATAAAAATGCGGCGATGACCCCAAACATAAGATTGGGGATCCAAACCATTAACAAGGGGATTGATTCGGCTGTCGACCCTAATACTTCAGAAACTTTCATAAAAAACACGTAAAGGAACATCAAACTGATTCCGGCGGCGAGATTGACTCCTATACCTCCTCTTCTTTTCTTGGAAGCCAGGGTGACGGCAATCAAGGTTAATACGAAGGAGGAAATGGGTAAACTAGTCCTTTTATATAACTCTACTTTATAATTATTAAGGTTTTTAACCCCTCTATTCTCTGACTGCCTGATATGGGTACTAAGATCAAGTGACGGCATCTCTCTCGCAAGATAATCTACATACAGAAGATCCTTGGGTTCAAAATTAAATACAGTATCCATAAAGCTTCCCGAATCCAGACTATCGTTTTGCGCTCCGATAAACCTTTTTCTATAGGTACTCAATCTAAAAGTACTATCTATTTCGTTATAACGGATGTTTTGTGAAATGATCTTATATACTAACTTGTTACCCTCAAAGTGCTCATAAGAAAAATTGTAACCGTTTTTCGATTTAAAGTTAAAATAACCAAAATAAACATAGTCGTCCTTGCTCAATTGTAAACTCACTTTACTCACTGAACTTTTGGTCTTTTTAGAATAAACCGATCGCAAATAGTTTTCCTCAAACCTTTCCAAAGTCTTATTGGAATCCGGTACTACAAAATGGTTGGCATATAAAGATATGATGGTGATGATCGTGGCACCGATCAAATAAGGTCTTAAAAAGCGTTTAAAGGAGATTCCTGAACTGTGAATCGCTATGATCTCTGAATTACCAGAAATCTTGGAAGTAAACATGATAACAGAAATAAATAATGCCAGAGGCATAAAGGTATTTCCATAATTTATAATAAAATTAAGATAATAATCATTTAAGATCTCATTTGTAGTAAGTTCTTCATTCTTTATAAATTTTCCTACTTTTTCCGATATATCGATTGCCATTGCAATCGGAATCAAAATCAACAAGGTGAAAATAAAAGAAGTAAAGTATTTTCTTAGTATGTACCTGTCTAGAATCTTCAAATCCGGATCTTAAATTATTTAGAACTCCTGTAAGAATAGTAATTGCCTACAATCTTTTATCCATTTGACGGACCATCATCTGCTTCCATGATGCAAAATCTCCTGCTAAGATATGCTTTCTGGCCTCACGAACCAACCACAGATAAAATCCTAAATTATGAATCGACGCGATCTGTTTGCCCAGGTATTCATTAGCAGCAAACAAGTGCTTTACATAAGCTTTGGAATACAAGGTGTCAACTGTAGTGATGCCCATTTCATCCAAAGGTGAAAAATCATCTTCCCACTTTTTATTCTTGATATTGATCGTTCCATGAGCCGTAAAAAGCATGCCGTTTCTGGCATTTCTTGTAGGCATTACACAATCAAACATATCAATGCCAAGGGCAATGTTTTCTAAAATATTAATTGGCGTGCCCACCCCCATTAAATACCTTGGTTTATCTTTTGGCAAAATTGCCGTCACAACCTCGGTCATTTCATACATTTCATCTGCCGGCTCTCCTACTGATAAACCGCCAATAGCATTCCCTACAGCACCTACTCCTGCAATATATTCAGCAGATTGTTTCCTGAGATCCTTATAGGTACTTCCCTGAACGATAGGAAAAAAATACTGCTTAAAACCATACTTCTCAGGATGATCTTTAAGATATTGTATACATCTTTCCAGCCACCTATGGGTCATATGCATGGAATTCCTGGCATAATTGTATTCACAGGGATAAGGCGTACATTCATCAAAAGCCATAATGATATCTGCTCCTATCTTTCTTTGAATTTCCATGGAAAACTCAGGAGAAAAAAAATGTGAAGAACCATCAATATGAGATTTGAATTTCACTCCTTCTTCCTTGATCTTTCTGTTGTCAGACAAAGAATAGACCTGATAACCGCCCGAATCTGTTAAAATAGGTCTGTGCCAGTTCATAAAATTATGCAAACCACCAGCCCCTTCTAAGATGTTGGTTTTTGGCCTAAGATAAAGGTGATAGGTGTTTCCCAGAATAATATCTGCATTGATATCCGTTTCCAATTCTTTTTGATGAACTCCTTTAACAGATGCCACTGTTCCAACAGGCATAAAGATTGGCGTTTCTATCTGCCCATGGTCGGTCTCCAGGGTTCCTGCCCTGGCCGAGCTGTTAGCATCAGTTTGATGTATGGTAAAATTCATAGGCTATTATCAAAAATTAAATTCGATCTGAAAATTACACGTTAAAACGGAAATTCATCATATCACCATCCTGCACAATGTACTCCTTTCCTTCGACAGCCAATTTCCCCGCTTCCTTTACTTTTAATTCGCTTCCCAAGTGCACAAAATCTTCATATTTTATCACTTCAGCTCTGATAAATCCCTTTTCGAAATCTGTATGTATCACTCCAGCCGCTTGTGGCGCAGAATCACCAATATGAATGGTCCATGCCCTAACTTCTTTTTCACCCGCAGTAAAATAGGTTTGAAGATTTAACAGCTTATAGGCCGATCTGATCAGTTTAGATACCCCTGGTTCATCTAGACCAAGATCTTCCAGGAACATTTGACGTTCCTCATATTCTTCCAACTCCGTGATATCTGCCTCAGTCGCCACCGCCAAAACCAAAACTTCAGCATTTTCATCTTTAACCGATTCTAAAACTTTATCTACATAAGCATTGCCATTTACGGCCGAGGCCTCATCCACATTACATACATATAAAACCGGTTTATCGGTGAGCAATTGCAAAGGACTAATAAACGCTGACCTTTCTTTTTTAGTAAAATCAATGGCTCTTACAGATACAGCTGCTTCCAGGTTATCTTTTACTTTA